>CAIXRL010000237.1 GCA_903921835.1 Candidatus Eiseniibacteriota bacterium
CTCGGCGCGGTCCTCGATCCGGCGCGAGACGCCGACGTGGTCCACGCCCGGCATGAGCACGCAGAAGCGGCCGGGCAGGCTGATCTGCTGGGTGACGCGCGGGCCCTTGGTGCCGATGGATTCCTTGGTGATCTGCACCAGGATCTCCTGGCCCTTCTTGAGGTGGTCCTCGATCTTGGGGACCGGCGCGCGCTTGCGCTTCTGGCGGTCGCCCGCCGCGTCGTCGGCGTCCGAGAGATCCTCGAGCGCGTTGAGCGACTCGGCGAGGTCCGAGGCGTGCAGGAAACCGGTCTTCGCGAGGCCGAGGTCCACGAACGCGGACTGCATGCCGGGCAGCACCGCGTTCACGCGTCCCTTGTACACGTCACCGACGCTGCGCCGCTGCTCCGCACGCTCGACGAACAACTCGGCGAGCTCGTCGTGCTCGAGGATCGCGACTCGCGTTTCGTACGAATCGGCGTTGATGATGATGCGCTGCTTCATGGGCGTCCTTCCCGGACGGGTCGGCGCGCGGCCTTCAGCGAGGGACGAGCAACTGCATCGGATCGAGCCGATCGTCCCCGCGTTCCACCCACATCTCCGTGCGTTCCACATCCACGGTGCGCGGGTCGGCGTCGGGGAACAGCAACGCGACGACGTCGTCGGGCCGGGCCTGGGCGCGCTGCGTGAAGCGCAGGTGCAGGTCCAGTACGGCCGGCTTCTCGTCATCCGTCGCGTGCAGTGCCGCCATCGAAGGTCTTGCGTCGAATTCGCGTACTTTGTCCTCGTTCACTCGCCGCACCACCACCACGTCCCGTGCGAGCAGCTCCAGCGAACGCGACGACAGCGCGTCGAGGAGCGACTCCGGGGCCATTCCGGCCTGCGCGAGAAAGCTGCGCGGGAACCGGACGCGATAGCTGGCGCCTTCCAGTTGGCTCATGAGCGAAGGGGTCTTGAAGAGAATGGGCCGGAACGAGACCAGCGAGAGACCTTCCGGAAGCACCGCACCCAGCCTGTCGGCAAGGTCCACGGCGGGCGGACGGCTGAACTCGAGGTCGAACACTTCGGCCCGGGAACGATAGCCCAGCGGCAGCGGGGGCCCGAACGACATCTTGATGTGCGGGTGATGCCCCTGGGAGAACGCGAGCGGCAGCCCGGAGCGGCGCAACGTCCGCTCCCAGGTCCGCATGAGATCCAGGTGCGAGGTGAAGCGCATCGCGCTTCCCTTCTCGAACCGGATTCGGAAACGCGTGCAGGTCGCGACGCCCGACGCGCCGGCCCCGTTACGGCGCGCACGCCGCCCGAACGTCGGGGCGGGTACGGCCGCGAGGGCCCGTTCGAGGTCCAGCGGCGGGTGCGGCTGGCGCACCCCCGGTCGCTGGTTGCAATCCACTACGCCGCACGAGAAACAGACGTCCTCGAGCCGGCAGTCCTCGGTGGCTCCCGCCCGGTCGGCGCGGAGCTTCTCGCGCACCAGGTACTTGCGCGTGACCGGTGATTCCACGACGTCCCACGGCTGCTCGAGCTCCGTCGAACGCTCCAGCAGGTAGCGCTCCGGATCGATGCCGAGCTCCGCGAAGACCTCCAGCCACGTGTTGAACCGCAGGTGCTCGCTCCAGGCGTCGAACCGGCAGCCGCGCCGGTACGCCGCCTCGATCACCGCTCCCAGTCGCCGGTCGCCGCGCGTGAACACGCCCTCGAGCAGGCTGGTCTCGGCGTCGCGGTACTTGAGCGTGATGGGCCGGCCCTTGACGGCCTGCCGCAGCACGCCGAGGCGGCGGTTGAGCTCGCGCGTGTTCACCTGCTCCGCCCACGCGAACGGCGTGTGCGGCTTGGGCACGTGCGGCGACACGCTCACCACGAGGCGGAAGGCGCGGTTGCCCGTCCCGCGCGCCGCCTGCCACGCCCGGTGCGACAGGTCGAGGATGGCGCGCAGGTCGTCGTCGGTCTCGGTGGGAAGGCCGCACATGAAGTAGAGCTTGGCCCCGGTGTAGCCCTCGCCCGCCGCGGTCCGCACCGAGGCGAGCAGCTCCTCCTCGGTGTGGTTCTTGTTGATGACGTCGCGCAGACGCTGGCTGCCCGCCTCGGGCGCCAGCGTGATGCTGCCCTGCTTCTGCGCCGCGATGCGCTTCGCCACCTCCGCCGGGAGGTTGTCCGGCCGGGTGGACGGCAGCGAGAGCTGCACGCGCGAGGCGCACAGCAGGTCCGCGAGCGCGGTCACCTGCTCGACGATCTGCGTGTGGTCCGTGGTCGAGAGCGAGATGAGCGAGACCTCGTCCAGTCCCGTGCCCTGCAGGCCGCGCACGACCTCCTCGACCACCTGCTGCGCGGGCTTCTCGCGCACGGGCCGGTTGATCATGCCCGCCTGGCAGAAGCGGCAGCCGCGCGTGCAGCCGCGCATCACTTCCACCGTGAGCCGGTCGTGCGTGATCTCGCCCACCGGCAGCAGCGGCAGCGACGGGTAGTACTCGGGCTCGAGCGCACTCACGTACACCGAGCGCACGCGCTCCGGGAAGCCGGGCAGCGCGCGCGGCACCGTCCAGCCCTCGGACGTGGAGTGCAGTTCGTAGCCCTGCGGCACGTAGACGCCGGGCACGTTCGCGAGTTGGTGCAGCAGCGCCGGGCGCGGCGTTCCCGCGGCCTTCGCCTCCTTGACCAGGTCCAGCACTCGATGGATGACGTCCTCGCCGTCGCCGATCACGAACGCGTCGATGAACTCCGCCATCGGCTCGGGGCTGAACGCCTGCGCGCCGCCGGCAATGACCAGCGGGTGGCGCTCGTCGCGGTCGATCGCGTGCAGCGGAAGTCCCGCCAGGTCGAGCATCATGAGCACGTTCGTGTACTGCAGCTCGTACTGCAGCGAGAACCCGATGACGTCGAACTCGCCCGCGGGCGACTGCGAGTCGAGCGAGAACAGCGGGATGCCGAGCCGGCGCATCTCGGCCTCGGCGTCGGGCCAGGGCGCGAACGTGAGTTCCGCGGCCGCGTCGGCGCGCCCGTTGACGACGTGGTGCAGGATGCGGATGCCGAGGTTGGAGAGTCCGATCTCGTAGGCGTCCGGGAATGCGAGCAGCAGCCGGACCGCGGACGCCTCGCGCGGCTTGCGCGTCGCCTGCAGGGCGTTGCCGATGTAGCGGTTCGGCTTCGAGACCCTGGGGAGCAGCTGGTGCTCGATCAGGTCGGTGAGGCTGTCGGACATTCGGAACGCTTCTCCTCGGGCAGCCGGGACGCGGTGGAATCGAACCACCGAATGCGGCGAGGGCGCGGAGCATCACGCCTTCCGGCAGCGCCGTTCCCAGGGCGCGCCGGATCTGCCGGATAGCGCGCCAAGGTAGCATGCGGAAGCGCGCGCTGCCAATGTTGTGGGTGACGCCGTTAATGACGCAACTCCATGCGCCGGAGGCCGATTCCACGCGTTTCGGCGACGCCTCCGGCACGCCGCCACGCGGGGCCACCCTGCCGCGCGCCGTCCGCGCTCCGGATGGTGGTCGCGACACGCATTACGTCGCGGCGGCGGCGCGCCGCCCACCGCCGCGACCGACGCGCTTCCGGGTGCGCTGTTTCACGCCCCGCGACCGGGGGCGTGTCCCGCTGGAGCGCGGCGCGACAATGGCCTATCGTGGCGGCGGACGTTCACCGTATTCCATGGGGAAGGGCCAATCGCCATGAAGGTCTCCGACCGCACCTACTTCATGCTCAAGCGGCTGCACTCGCTGACCGGGGTCGTCCCGATCAGCCTGTTCCTGCTCGAGCATTTCTTCACCAACTCCAGGGCCCTGCAGGGCGCCAACGCGTTCGACCAGGCCGCCACGGACCTCGCGCGCATCCCTTACGTGGTGCTGGTCGAGGCGCTGGGCATCTGGCTCCCGATCGCCTTCCACATGGTCCTGGGCGTGATCATCGCCACCACGTGGCAGTCGAACGTCGGCCGGCACGGCTACGTGCGCAACTGGCAGTACGTGCTGCAGCGGATCAGCGGCATCGCGCTCGTCTTCTACATCCTCTTCCACACCTGGATGACGCGGTTCGACTCGGGCTACCTGAACTCCCACAGCGCCTACGGCTACGTGCGCGACCAGCTCGCCAATCCCGGCGTGTTCGTCTTCTACGTGGTCGGCATCGTCTCGGCCTGCTGGCACCTGGGCAACGGGCTGTTCGGCTTCGCCATCCACTGGGGCCTCGCCACCGGCCGCGACGCGCAGCGCCTGGCCGGCCGGCTCGCCTTTGGCGTCTTCGTCGTGCTGACGCTGGTCGGGCTCAACGCCCTGCTCGCGTTCACGGGGCACGGCGTCTATCCGCACTGGCTGCAGAAACCGCACGGGGAAGAGAGCGCGGCGGTCACCTACCAGGGAGGGCAGCGCTGATGGCCGCCCCGCGCATCGCCATCGTCGGCGGGGGCCTCGCGGGCCTCATGGCGGCCATCAAGGTGGCCGAAGCCGGCGTCGCCGTGGACCTGTTCTCCGTCGTGCCCGTGAAGCGCTCGCACTCCGTGTGCGCACAGGGCGGCATCAACGGCGCCGTGAACGTGAAGGGCGAGGACGATTCGCCCGAGATCCACTTCGTGGACACGTGCCGCGGCGGCGACTTCCTCGCCAACCAGGCGCCCGCCCGCGCCATGTGCTACGCCGCGCCGGGGATCATCTACCTGTTCGACCGCATGGGCGTGACGTTCAACCGCACGGCCGAGGGGCTCCTGGACTTCCGCCGCTTCGGCGGCACGCTCTACAACCGCACCGCGTTCGCGGGCGCCACCACGGGGCAGCAGTTGCTGTACGCGCTCGACGAGCAGGTGCGCCGCCACGAAGCCGCGGGCCTCGTGACCAAGTACGAGGGCTGGGAGTTCGTCGGCACGGTGAAGGACGACGGCGGGCGCTGCGTCGGCCTGGTCGCGCTCGACCTGCGCACCATGAAGACGAAGGCGTTCGCCGCCGACGCGGTCATGC
>CAIXRL010000238.1 GCA_903921835.1 Candidatus Eiseniibacteriota bacterium
ATGATGTCGGTGGGTACCGGCTGGGGTGGCAGCAGCACGACTGCCCTCAACGTGACCTCGCTCTCGTACCAGTTCCGCGCGCCGCTCACCATGAACGTCAGCGTCGGGAACTCCTTCGGGCCCGGCTCCTCGTCGCGCACCTCGTCGTTCTTCCTCGAGGGGCTCGACCTGACGTACCACCCGAGCGCGAACGCGGTGTTCCAGATCCAGTACCGCGACATGCGTTCGCCGCTGCAGTACGGCTACTCGGGCCTCGCCGGTCCCGGCCGCGGCTCCTGGGGCTACTGACCGCGCGGTGGCCGCATCGCGCCTTCAGACCGCCTTCGCCGCGCGACGTGGCACCACCGGCCTGATTCCGTTCGTCACGGCGGGCTATCCGTCGCTCGCCGCCACGCGTGAAATGCTGCGCGGCTTCGACCGCGCCGGCGCGCTGGCCGTCGAACTGGGCATCCCGTTCTCGGACCCGATCGCCGACGGCCCCGACATCCAGCGCGCGTGCGAGTGGGCGCTGCGCCAGGACGTCGGCATTGCGGACGTGCTCGCGCTGGTGGCCGATTTCCGCCGCGAGTCGCAGCTGCCCATCGTGCTCATGACGTACGCGAACCCGGTCGTGCGCATGGGGCTCGCCGAGTTCGCGCAGCGCGCGCACGCGAGCGGCGTGGACGGCATCATCGTGAGCGACCTGCCGCCCGAGGAATCGCCCGAGACCTGGGACGCGCTCGCCGCCGCGGGGCTCGACACCATCACGCTGGTCGCGCCCACCACGGACGATGCCCGCGTGCCGGGACTGCTCGCGCGCTGCCGCGGCTTCGTCTACTGCCTCGCGCGCACCGGCGTCACCGGCCAGGGCAGCGGCTGGTCGGGCTCGCTGCCCGATCGCATCGCGCGGATCCGCACGCACACCACGCTGCCCGTTGCGGTCGGCTTCGGCATCTCGAGCGCCGCCGACGCGGCGAAACTGCGCGGCATCGCCGACGCGGTCATCGTCGGCGCGGCGTTCATGCGCCGCGTGGCCGAGGACCCCGGGCAGGGCGCCGCGGAGCGCGTCAGCGCGTTCGCGGGCGAGCTGGCGGGGGCGCTGGAGTAGCGCTGGTCTCGTGGCGGGACGGACCCGTAGCCTCCCCCGAGCCAGGTCGGTCCACCTGAAAGTGCGGTTCGGCTGCGAGACGCCGGGCCCGGCGGAAGGCTGCGCAGATGTCCCTCGCGCTGCTCGCGGTGCAGTTCGGGCCCGGCTTCGCGATCCCCTGCAGCGGCCGGGTCGGCATGGGTGTCGCCATTGCCGCCGCCATCCCGTTCTCCTGGACCGGCGGAGCGCATGGTGGATCGCCCTGATGGTGTACCGGGGCTGCAGAGCGCGCCGCGGCCCTGGCGCCATGGCCGGCCCCGAGCAGGTGGGCCTCGGGCCTGCTCCGGGTCTGCTTCGGGCCGCGATCGTCGCGTGGCTGCCGCAGGCGCTGGGCATCGTGCGGCGGATCGCGACAGCCGGGAACTCCTCGCGCCAGCAGTCCGCTCGCCTCATCTCCCGAAACCGTTCGAGGCCCCCGGTGCGCACCGGAGGCCTCGAGCGTATTCCATCATCGCCACCCGGTGTCTCAGCGCCGGATCCACCACAACAGGTCGAGAAGCACCATCACGATACCGATATCCACGGTGTCCTCCAACAGCGAGGGCGCGCGCCCGGCCATCTCGCGCGGTCAACCGTACGAATCGGCCGCCCGTGGGTTGGCGTCGCGGGCGGGGGAGGCGGCAAGCTGACGCCTCAGGACGATTGTCGGCAGCAACGCGCCGGACTTGACCCAGAATGTTCATCCGCCTCGTGGCCGGCGATTGCAATCTGCACGTCACCCGCCAGGACGCACGCCCGGGCGGCAGCCTCGCCTCGTCCACGACGTGATTACGCCGAGCGCAGTCGATCCCGATCGCGCGCCGCAGGCTGGTGCGATTGCCCGGCCTCCCGCGCTCCCGGCTCGCGGTTCATGCACGCTCCGCGCCGCTGAGGCCCCGCTGCACGGTTCTGGCGCGGGCGGCCGGCCGGGTGAGCTGCTTGAGGACGACGATCGTCAGGTCGTCCAGCGGTTCGTCGGCCCAGCGGTGGACGGCGGAGATCAACTCCTCGACGATGTCGGCGGCCCGCCGGTGGGCGTTGCGATCGAGCACCTCCCGCACGCCCTCGACGCCCAGCATGACCCCGCCGCGGCTCGCCTCGGTCAGTCCGTCCGTGTACACCACCACGAAGTCGCCGGCGTCCAGCTCCACGGACGAGACGCCGTAGCCGGCGCCCTCGCTCACCCCCAGCAGCAGGCCGCTCTCGCGCAACTCCTCGAGCCTGCCGTCGGCGCGGCGCACCAGCGGCGGCGTGAGACCGGCGTTGGCGAAGCGCACCACGGCGGACGACACGTCCACGCGCGCGCACAGCATGCTCACGAACTTCTCCGGCTGGTCCACGTCGATCAGGTCGCGATTCAGCGCCTCGAGCAGGTCGCCGGGGTGCCGCGCGCGCAGCGCCTCGGCGCGGAAGCGCGACTGCACGCCCGCGAGCACGAGCGCGGCGGCCACGCCATGGCCGGCGGCGTCGCCCACGGCGAGCGTGAACTCGCGCGGGCCCATCTGCACGAAGTCGTAGTAGTCGCCGCCCACCGACTCCAGCGACAGCGTTACCGCGGCGCAATCGAGCGTGGGGTAGACGGGCGTGCTGCGCGGCAGGCGGTGGAGCTGCACGTGGTGGGCTTCCTCGAGCTCGCGATCGATGGCGACGTGTTTTCCCGCCTGGCGACGCAGCTCGGCGTTCTCGAGCGCCACCGCGAGGTGGCCGCCGAGTTGTTCGAGATCGCGCATCTCCCAGCGGTCGAGCCACGGGCCCGCGAGCCGGCGTCCGAGCAGCAGCACCGCGGGCGGTGGTGTGCCGGGCACGGGCAGCACCCAGTGGACTCCGGCCAGCTCGAGCGTGTCGCGGTCCTCGTGCGCCAGGTCGAGCGCCGCCAGCTCGCCGGGGCCTTCGCGGCGCATCAGCGCCTCGAGGACCCCGGGGCCCGGCGAGGGCATCAGGCGCGCACCCGCGAAGCTCACGAGCTGTACGCCGTCCGCGCCGGCGCGGCCGGCCGCGCAGCCGTCCAGCCGCAGTGCGCGCACGATCACCTCGCAGGCCTCGCGCAACATGGCGATGCGGTCGCCGCTGCGCGCGGCCTCCGCCGAAGGCGCCCACGCGCCGAGCGCGACATCGCTGGTGATGGGCACGACGCGCGCGCCCAGCCCGGAGAGCCACGGGCGGGCGGGACCCGCGAGCGCGGCGACCAGCGCGAGGAACGCCAGCGAGGCCCCCGACACGCCCTCACCCAGTGCGGGCCACCACGTGCCCGCGAGCCACTCACCGGCCCCGTAGGTCGCCAGCGCGAGCAATCCCGCGATGGCGACCACGGCGATGGCGCGCAGCGTCACGCGCACCTCGAAGACGCGGTGCACGGCGATCGCCCAGGCGAAGGAGGCCGGCACGGCCAGCGTGAACGCCACCGCGGCCCGGTCGTACGGCAGCGACCTGCCGGGAACGAGGTTGCGCCACGCGATCATGAGCACGAACGGCGCCGCGCCGAGCACGGTGCCGAAGAACGCCACGCGCAGCCGCCGGCGCGCGTCGGGCGTGCGGATACGATAGAACGAGGCGCCGAAGAGCACGAGTCCGCTGATCATCCCGGCGTAGAACATCGTGTTCGCCGCGGCCCCTACGATCTCCAGCGCGCCTCCCCAGCGGCCCGGTCCGAACGCGTCCTCGAGCACGAGTGCGAGGAAGGCGAGCCAGATGGCCGTCGCGGCGCCGTAGCCGGCCCGCACCCAGAGTCGGTGGTGCGTGCGTCCCGCGGGTTCGGGGAAGAGCGCGAAGAAGTGCGCGAACACCACCGCCACCATCAGCTGCGCGGCCGTGAACGCCAGATCGTAGGCCTGCTGCCACGCGAACGAGCCCAGCTGGGGCATGGGGGTCAGCATGCCCGCGAACGCGACGCAGAGCACCAGGAAGGCACGCGTGAGCCGGTCGCGGCGCTCGCTCCAGACCCAGCCGCCCAGCAGCAGGAAGCCCGAAGCGACCCCGAAGAGGAGCGCGAGGTAGCGTCGCTCGGACTCCGGCACGGGCGCGGGAACGAGCCACGCCTGGCCGCGGCGGCCGTCGTGCTCCCATCCGAGCAGCAGGGGCTGGCCAGGCTCGGCGCGCCGGAGCGGGTCGGCGTCGAGCCTGGACGCGCGCCGGTCGCTCTGGGCGAGCCAGATCCGATCGCCGGGGCTCAGTCCGGCGAGCGCTCCGGGGCTCGTTGGCTGGACGGTGGCCACGCGGTCCCCGAGTACGGTCACACCCGTATACGCGTGACGCGAAAGGGTCAGGGCCGAGAGCACCAGGGCCGCGGACGCGGGCAGGATCAGCCACGACAGCCAGCGATCTGTGGCGTTCCGTTCCATGTCGCCCCTTGCATTTACCCGTTGGAGAATGGTCTGTGGGTGGGTTTCCAGTGCCGGAATGAGTCTACCGTAATCCGGGCTTGGCTGCTTCGCCTTGACAGGGCTATTCTCGGTCAAGTCATTTTCCCGCCATGCCGATACGCAAGGTGAAGGACGCAACAGGATGTCGTAGCGGTGTGCCGAGCGGAGGCTAGCACGATGCTGGTCCTAACAAGGAAGTTAGGAGAGAATATACGGATCGGGGACACGGTGAAGATCACCGTGCTCGAGGTCCGGTCCGGGCAGGTCAAGCTCGGGATCGAGGCGCCGCCCGAGGTGAAAGTGCACCGGGAAGAGATCTACGCCCGGATCCAGGAAGAGAACCGTCGCGCCGCATCCGGGCAGGCTCCGGACCCGGCGGCGGAGCCAGGCAAGAAGCCCTGAGATCGAGTGATCCCCGATGAGCGTGCGGAGCGACGAGAGCCGCACCTCCACGCGCCGCGACGAGGAGTCATGAACGCGACTCGCCGACGCATCACCCGCAGTTCGAAAACGACAGCGGCCAGGCCCGTCCTGGCGGCCGCATCTCCCAACGTGGTCCGCCTCTCACGCGTGCGGACCGCACTGCAGCGAATTTCGAGCGGTTACTACGATCGCGACGAGGTGAGGGATCGCCTCGCCACCGCCGTCCTCCACGAACTGCAGAAGATGTGAGCGTTCGCCGCACCTGACCGCCGGAGCATCGCCCCCAGGGGCCGCGCTCCGGCGGTTTCATTTTGCGGCCCGGCACCCGCGGCCCGCATCCTCTCCCCGGCCCCGCGCGCGAACGGCTTCGCGCCGCGCGGCCCCGCGCCTGGCCCGGAGCGTTCACGAGACGCCTCGCACTCGCGGCACACCCCGCACTCTCGGGACCCCGCACTCTCGACAACCCCGCACTCTCGGCTCGCGGTTCACGAATGCTCCGGGCTATACTGCGGTCGCGAAGGATCGCGTATGCCTGCCAAGACCCCGCGCGCCATGGGCGCGCCCATTCGGGACCATCTGGTCCGCGCGCTCATGGACGACGCGCAGCACGGCACCCTGCTGCTGGACCCGCAGGGCTGTCTCGCTGGCGCCAATCCAGCCGCCGAGCGGCTGCTCGGATTCTCGCTCGCACGCCAGCGCGGCAAGCCCGCCGGCGAGATGCTGCGCACGGTGGTCGCCGGGGACGACGTCGTACGCGAGGTCTACCGTCGCGCGCGAACCGAGCGCGAGGTGCTGCTGCATGGTCCGGGCGGGGGAGAGTTGCAGACGCTGCTGCGCGCCTACCGGCTCGGCAGGCCGCCGTGGGTGCTGGTGAGCGTGCAGGATCTCTCGCAGATCCGCCGCATGCAGCACGAGCTTCGCCGCAACGAGCGCCTGGCCACGCTGGGCCAGCTTGCGGCCGGGGTCGCGCACGAGATCCGCAATCCGCTCGCCGGCATCGGCACCAGCGCGCAGGTGCTGCTCAAGCGCTTCGAGCCGCGCGACGACCGCGCCCGCTTCGTGCAGGTGATCCTCGACGAGGTGGCGCGCCTGGACCGCATCGTCACGAGCCTGCTGCAGTACGCCCGCCCGCGCACGCCGGAGCTGCGCGCCTCGTCGCTGGCCGGGTGCGTGGACCGCGTCATCGCTCTCGCGGCCGACGCCATCCAGAACGGCGGCGTGCGCGTCGAGGTGGATGTGGCGCCGCGTCTCGCAGCCCTCTACATTGACCCCGACCTGGTCACTCAGGTGGTGCTCAACGTCACGCTCAACGCCGTCCAGGCCATGCCGGGCGGCGGCGTGCTGCGCTACGAGGTCCGCAAGGTCCGGCGGCGCCGCACGCCGCGCAGTCCCGGACGGCGCGAAAGCGACCGCCGCGCCTCGCGCACTCCCGGCTCGGCGTGGATCGAGTACCAGCAGGTGCGGGTCATCGATACCGGCACGGGCATCCCGCGCGGGGTGCTGGCGAAGATGTTCGATCCGTTCTTCACCACCCGGGCGCAGGGCACCGGCCTGGGGCTGAGCATTTCGCAGACCATCCTGCAGGAACACGGGGGCTCGATCGCCGTGGACAGTCGCGAGGGACGCGGCACCACGGTGCTTCTGAACTTTCCGCTGGAGAAACGGCATGGGGAAAGGCGGCAGCACGACACGCACACAGGGCGCACTGACGCTGCTCATCGTCGATGACGAGCGCTCGCTGCGCTTCAGCATCGGCGAGTGGGCGCGCGACATGGGCTACACGCCGCTCGAGGCTGCCGGCGGGCGCGAGGCGCTCGAGGCGGTACGCGAGCACGGCGCCGACGCCGTGCTGCTCGACCTGCGGCTCGGCGACGAGGACGGGCTGAAGCTGCTGCGCCAGATCCGCGAGGCCGACCCGGACATCCCCGTCGTCATGCTCACCGGCCACGGCACGGTCGAGCACGCCGTGCGCGCCATCAAGATGGGCGCCTATGATTTCATGCTCAAGCCGCCCGACCTCGATCACCTCGGCGTGGTGCTCGAGCGCGCGATCGAGCACGGCCGGCTGCGCCGCGAGGTCGACCACCTGCGCGCCACCGCGCCCAGCGCGCAGCCCATCCTCGGTTCCAGCGCGGCGCTGCAGCGCGCGCTCTCGCGCCTCGAGCGCGCCGCGCGCGGCGGCACGGCGACCGTCCTGCTGCGCGGTGAGACCGGCTCGGGCAAGGAGCTGACCGCGCGCTTCCTGCACGAGAAGAGCCCGCGCGCCGCGGGGCCGTTCATCGAGCTCAACTGCAGCGCGATTCCCGAGCAGCTGCTCGAGAGCGAGCTCTACGGGCACGAGCGCGGCGCGTTCACTGACGCGAAGCGCTTCCGCAAGGGCCTCTTCGAGCTGGCCGACGGCGGCACGCTGTTCCTCGACGAGATCGGCGAGATGGCGCCCAAGCTGCAGGCGAAGCTCCTGCGCGTGCTCGAGACGCGGACCTTCCGCCGCGTCGGCGGACACGCCGACATCACGGTGGACGTGCGCGTGGTCGCGGCGACGCACCGCGACCTCACCCGGATGGTCGCCGAGGGGCAGTTCCGCGAGGACCTCTACTTCCGGCTCAACGTGGTGCCCGTCGAGATCCCGGCGCTGCGCGAGCGCGTCGGCGACGTCGCCATCCTCGCCGAGCACTTCGTCCAGCGCTTCTGCCGCGAGCTCGGGCGGCCCGCCGCGCGGATCGCGCCGGCGGCGCTGTCGCTGATGCAGGCGTACGCGTGGCCCGGCAACGTGCGCGAACTCAAGAACGTGATCGAGCGCGTCGTGCTGCTCGAGGCCGAGGACGAGATCCTGCCCGAGCACCTGCCCACCGAGATCACCCGCGGCGCGACGCCGGCCGCGCGCGCCGCGGTGAGCGATCCGTTTCCCGCGGGCGTCGTGCGCCCGATCGCGGACGTCGAGAAGCTGGCCATCGCCCACGCCCTCCTGGTCTGCGACGGGAACAAGACGCGGGCCGCGACCCAACTCGGGATTTCCCGCCAGACGCTGCGAACGAAGCTCAAGGAATACGCCCTGGGTGACGATGCAGAGGAGGGCGCCGAGGGCGCCTGAGCGTCCCCGGGGGCGACCAAGAAGCAATCGCGGCCGTGCATTGACTGGTTCGAGGTTGAGCGGCCGGCTCCCCGCGGGAGCCGGCCGCTCCCGTTTCCGGGTGGCCGGCCGCGGTTATTTTTGCGGCGGGTCCTGCCGCCGTCCCGGCCGCGAAGGCGCGCGCTAACTCGCCTCGCGCGAACGACCTGCCCGGTTTCGGCGAGCCCCCATTGCCGTCGCGGAAGGGCCGCGCGGGCGGTGATTGCCGCCGCTCACGACCGTTCGCAGGCCGCATGGCACACGTGCTGCAGAAAGCCCGGTGAACACAGTCCCCCGCACCGGAACGGAGCCCGACCGTCATGTCGCACATCCTGCTTGTCGAAGACGAACCGACGACCTCGTGGGCGCTGGCCGAGGGGCTCTCGGACGATGGGTTCACCATCGACACGTTCCGCTCGGCGGAAGAGGCGCTCGCCTGGCTGCGCGAGAACCGGTGTGACCTCGTCATCACCGACCTGCGCCTGCCGGGCATCGGGGGCCTGGAGTTCGCCCGCAAGCTGCGCCGCGGCCGCAACGCGTGCCCGGTCCTCGTCGTCTCCGCCTATGGCCACGAGACGTCGGAGCGGGAGTTGCGTCGTGCCGGCATCGTGGACGTCTTCTCGAAGCCCTTCCACGTGGATACGCTGCGCCGCGCCGTGCGCCGCGCCCTGCTCGCGGGCGTCGCGCCGCGCACCGCCGTCCGGAAGGCCGCGTGATGCGCCGCCTGCCCGTCGCCGTGAGCCGGTTGCCCCTGCACGTGCGCGCCGCCGCCGAGGTCGAAGCCCTCGAGCCCCGCGAGCGCCAGGTGCTCGCGCTGTGCCTGATCGAACAGCTGACCCCGCTCGAGGCCGCCGGCGCGCTGCACATGCCGGTCGGCGAGCTCGAGCGCACGCTGGCCTCCACGCTGGAGCAGATCGCCGCCGCGCTGGCGGCGCCTCGCACCCGGCGCAACGCCCGGAAGGTCGCATGAGCCTGCACACCCCGCTCACGTCCGGCGCCGACGCCGCGCGCGTCATGCCGGACTCCGCCACCGCGCGTCTCGACGCCGCCGGCATCGCGGTCGCCTCGCTCCGCGAGGAGCAGCGTCGCCTGGAGCGCATCGGCTTCGAGCTGCCGCTCGCGCGCTGCCACGAGCAGCTGCGCTACTGGAACTTCGTGCACGCGGTCTGCTCGCTCGCGCCCGGGGTGCGGTCGTGAGCCCGCGCCGCGCCCCGCGCCCGGCCGTGCGCCTGGTGTCGGGTTCGCCCGCCGCCACGCCCGCTGCCACCACGGGTGAGCACCCGGCGCAGTGGAGCCGGCCGCGCGCGCACACGATCGTCGTCGCCAGCGGCAAGGGCGGAGTGGGCAAGAGCAACCTGGCCGCGAATCTCGCGATTGCGCTCGGCGAGCGCGGCGCCCGCGTGCTGCTGCTCGACGGTGATCTCGCGCAGGCGAACCTCGACCTGTTGCTCGGGCTCCACCCGCGTTTCGACCTGCAGCACGTGCTCGACGGCCAGAAGACGCTCGACGAGATCGTCGTGAACGGTCCCGCCAACGTCCGCCTGGTGCCCGCCGCCAGCGGCGTGCCCGAGCTGGCCGACCTCGACGACTACCGCCGCGAGCTGCTCGTGCGTTCGCTCGGCACGCTCGACACTCCCGCGGACGTGATCCTGATCGACACCGCATCGGGCGTGTCGCGGCAGACGACCGAGTTCTGCCGCATCGCCAACGACGTTCTGATCGTGACCACGCCCGAGATGCCCGCGTTCTCCGACGCCTACGCGCTGATCAAGCTCCTGCAGAAGCAGGGCGGGCTCGCGCGGGCCCCGCGACTCGTGGTCAACATGGCGACCGGCGTCGAGGACGGTGAGGACACCGCGCACCGCCTCTGCCTGGTCGCGCGCCGCTTCCTGCAGCTGGAGCTCGAGTGCGTGGCCGTCGTGCCGTTCGACGCGCACGTGCCGCGCGCCGTCCGGCTTCAGGAACCCGTGCTCACCGCCTTCCCGAAGTCGCCCGCGGCCGCGGCCTATCGCGCGCTCGCGGCCCAGCTGTGGAAGTCCGCCCCGACCGGTCCCCTGACCGAAGAAGCCGCCCCCCAGCCGCAGCTGCGCCTCGAAGCCTAGGAGGTCTCCCCATGCCCCGTGCCGCCACCGCGACCGCGTCGAATCGCTCGAAGTCCACGAGAACCGCGCCGCGCCGTCCTGCCCTGAAGGTCGTGCCCGGCCGCCGCACCGCACCGGAGAGCGCACCCACGGCCGTCACCTACGACAAGAACGACCTGCTCAAGCGCTTCGCGCCGCTGGTGCGGCACGTCGTGGAGCGCGTGGCCGCCACGCTGCCGCGCAACGTGGATCACGAGGACCTCTACTCGGCGGGCGTGCTGGGACTGCTCGACGCGCACGCCAAGTTCGACACCGGCAAGGGCGTCAAGTTCGAGACCTACGCGGTCTGGCGCATCAAGGGCGCGGTGCTCGACCAGCTGCGCGCGCTCGACTGGGCGTCGCGCTCGATGCGGCGCAAGGCGCGCAACCTCGACGGCGTCACGCGCAAGCTCGACCAGAGGCTCGGCCGGTCGGCGTCGGAGGACGAGGTCGCGCGCGAGCTGAAGATGTCGCGGAACGACTTCTACCGCCTGCTCGACCACGTTCGCGGCGCCGTGCTGGTGTCGCTCGACGAATCGCGCACGAACGACGGCGAGGACCAGGGCACGCTGGCCGACCACCTGGCCGACCCCAACGCCCCGGACCTCGAGGAGCGCCTGCAGGACGACCAGCAGCGCAGGGTGCTCATGCACACGATCGACCTGCTGCCCGAACAGGAGCGGCTGGTGGTGGCGCTCTACTACTACGAGCACCTCACGCTCAAGGAGATCGGCCGCACGCTGGGCATCTCCGAGTCGCGTGTCTCGCAGGTGCACACGCGCGCGATGGGCCGGTTGCGGCTGCGCGTCCAGAAGGCCATGTGTCTTCAGGAGGAGGCCGCGTGATTCCGGTCGGGGACTCCGAACCGCGGGCGTGGGCAGGCTTCCGCGCACGCTTCGAGCGGGAGGCCGCGGCGCTGGAAACGCTGGGTGCCCACGAGGCGGCCGCGTCGCTGCGCGGGCTCGTGCAGGAATGGTGGACGGAACAGCAGGCATGGAACGGCCGGCTGACGGAAGTGCTCGGCGTGCATCACGAGATCAACAATGCCCTGGTGGGCATTCGTGGCAACGCCCAACTGCTGCTCATGAACCCCGCGGTGCAGCAGCAGGGCATCCGCGAACGACTGGAGGTCGTGCTCCGTGAATCGGGCCGAATCCAAGAAGCGACAGGATGTCTCCGCGAGCTCAAGACGGGCTCCGGTGGCGCCGCTCCCCAAACGCGCGCGGCCTGAGGGCCACGCGGTGCGGGCGGAGCAGGTGCCGCGCGAGCGCAAGAGCGACGACGCCGGCGCCGTCGAGGTGCCGCGTGCGGGCGATCGGCGCGTCGCGTCGGGCTGCCTGTGGGATGCGTGCGAGGCGTTGCTGGCCTCGCAGGCCGACCCCGAGGCGTTGCCGCGCTCGCTCGATTCGCTGCTGGCGGCCTTCGAGTGCGACGGTGTGGCGCTGCATGCGGTGGGGCCGCAGGGGCGGCTCGAGCCGTGGAGCGCGCGCGGCAACTGGCAGGCGACGGTGGGGGACCTGCGCGAGTGCATCGGCGTGCCGCTGTTCCGCGGTCGCGAGCGCGTGGGCGCTCTCGACCTGCGCGGCCGGCGCGGCCAGCGCTGGCGTCCGGACCAGCACTCGCTCGTGCGCACCGCCTCCGGCGCGCTCGGTGCGGCCCTGGGCGCCCGGCTCGAGCTGGAGCGGTTGCGCCGCGCTCCCGGCCGCGACGCGGTCACGGGCCTGGCGGACGCGAAGGCGTTTCACCAGCGGCTGCTCGAGGAGTTCTCGCGCTCGCAGCGCGGTGGCCTGCCGCTCGCCGTGGTGACCATCGACCTCGATCACTTCGCGGCACTCAACGCGCGCTACGGCCGCCCCGCGGGCGACCAGGTGCTCGCCGAGTGCGCGCTCGTCCTCAAGGTGGCGCTGCGCGATGGCGATTTCCTCGCGCGGCTTTCCGGCGATGAGTTCGGCGTCGTGCTGCCCGACTGCGACCTCGCGCCCGCGCGGCGCCTGGCCGAGCGGTTGCGTCACGCCATCGAGGAACACCGTTTCGCGCGCGCCGGGCGGCTGAGCTGTTCGGCGGGCGTGGCCTCGGCCCCCCGAGACGGGCTCGACGCCACCGAACTGCTGTCCGCGTCCGAGCTGGCGCTCGGCATCGCGAAGAAGGCCGGCCGGCACCGCACCGCCGCCAGCGGTCCGTCGCACACGCATTGATCCCCCGAGGAGAGGCCCCACCGTCATGAACAGCGATCGCGAACGCCCCGGCGACGCCGTTTCGCCGGCCGCCGGTTCGGTGGCCGGCGCGCAGCCCACCGCGCAGGCCGCGCGGCCACGCGTGCTGGTCGTCGAGGACGACGCCGCGGTGGCGGATGTGCTGCGCGAAGTGCTCGTGGATCAGCCCTACGAGATGGTGTTCGCCGTTTCGGCCGAGGAGGCGTTCCGCGACATCGGCGGGGCGTTCCCGGACCTCATCCTCACGGACATCAGCCTGCCCGGGCAGTCCGGCCTCGACGTCATGCGCCACGCGCGCGCGATCGACTCCGAGGTCGCGGTGATCCTGATGACGGGGTACGCCTCGGTGCAGACCGCGATCGACGCGCTGCGACAGGGCGCCGACGACTACGTCACGAAGCCGTTCGAGGACATCGCCGACCTGCCTGTCATGATCGAGAAGCGGCTCCGCGGCCGCCGGCTGCGCGCCGAGAACCGCGCGCTGCTCGAGGAGCTGCGCCAGAAGAACGCCCGCCTCGAACGCCACGAGCAGGAGCTGCGCGAGCGCGTCGAGCGCGCCACGTGGCAGATGAACACGCTGTACCGGGTTTCGATCGAGATCGGCGCCGACCTCGAGCTCGAGCCGCGCCTGCGGCGCATCGCCGAGACCACCGCCGACCTGATGGGCGCCCGCGGCGCCGTCGTCTACCTTGGCCAGGAGGACACGGCCGAGTACCGCGCCGCCTGCGCGCATGGCGTCGCGCTGGCGGGTGCGACCACGCCGGCGCTCGCCGGCTCCGGCCCCGTGGGACTGGCCGTCTTCAACCTCTCGCCGGTCCGCCAGGGCGCCGTCGACACGGAGCCGTTCGCGCTGCCCGGAGTCGCCGGCACCGCGCGGACGGTGCTCGCCGTGCCACTGCTGCAGGGCGCGCGCGCGCTCGGCGTGCTGGTCGCGCTCGACCGGCCCGAGGGCTTCGGCGTGGCGGAGCAGGAGTTCCTGTCGCTGTTCGCCTCGCAGGCGGCGGTGCAGATCCGCAACTCGCAGCTCTTCGAGCACACCAAGAGTCTCGACCGCATGAAGTCTGATTTCGTCGCGGCCGTCTCGCACGAGACGCGAACGCCGCTCACGTCGGTCAAGGGCGCGCTCGAGCTGCTGAGTGACGACCGCTACTTCCAGAACAACGACCAGCAGTCCAAGCTGCTCACGATCGCCCACGCGAACGCCGAGCGGATGCTGCTGCTCATCAACGACATCCTCGACTTCTCCAAGCTCGAGGCCGCGTCGCTGTCCATGCGGGTGGAGCGCCAGCGCCTCGAGCCCGTGATCGAGCAGGCCGCGCACAACCTGCGCCTGCTGATCGAGGATCGCCGCATCCAGCTCGATTTTGGCCTGCCGGACGACCTGCCGGACGCGATGATGGACGCGAACCGCATCGCGCAGGTGCTCACCAACCTGCTCTCGAACGCCATCAAGTTCTCGCCACCGGGCGGGCGCGTCCGCGTCGAGGCGCGCAACGAGCCGGGCGCCATTCGCATCGCGGTGAGCGATCTCGGTGCGGGCATCGCGGCGGTGGACCTGCCCAAGCTCTTCCGCAAGTTCCAGCAGATCGACTCGAGCTCCACGCGCAGGGCGGGAGGCACGGGGCTCGGCCTGGTGATCAGCAAGGGCATCGTCGAGCAGCACGGCGGACAGATCGGGGTGACGAGCGCGCCGGGCGAGGGGAGCACGTTCTGGTTCACGGTTCCGATCGCGACACAGGACGACGCGAGCGCCGCCGCCTGAACGCGGCCCGCGCGCAGCACGTCCTCAGCATGTCCCCAGCGCGTTCGCGCCGCCTTCGCGGACGCTTGACCCTGCCGAGGTGCGCGCGTAGCTTGCATCGTGGCACCGAACGACGCGGCGCCGCATGCTGTTCCACCGCATCATCACCCCCTCGATGAGCGCCAGGGACGACGCGACCTCTCAACTTGCCCGCCACCGGAATCGCGGGCTGACGCTGGTTCTCGCCACATTGGCGGGAGCCGCGATTGGTGCGGTTGTCGCGCTGCTCGCTGCGCCGCTCGATCAGCCGCTGTTCGAGGCGCGGGCCGGCTGGACCGGCGGTGCGCCCGTTGCCGGCGAATGGCCGCGCGAGCGGCAGGCGGGCGAGAACGCGCGCGTCGAACGCACCCCCGCCGGCGTGCGGCTCGTCGTGGTCGCGCCGCGCGCCCCGCTTGCGAGGGCGCTGGCCGCGGGCCTGGTGGCCCGCAGGGACGCCGGCGTGCAGGAACTGCTGCGCACGCGTGGGCGGCTCTCGCTCGCCTGGCGCGTCCGCAGTCAGGTCGCGCCGGACCCCGGGGTGAGTCCGCGGGTCGAGTGCGCCGCGCTGGTCTTCGCCCGTGCCCGCCAGCAGCGTGACCTCGCCGAAGCGGCGCCGGCCGCGTGGG
>CAIXRL010000239.1 GCA_903921835.1 Candidatus Eiseniibacteriota bacterium
CACCGCGCGCGCGCCACGCGCCCACGCCACGGCCGCCGGCACGAGCACGCCCAGCGCCACGAACGTCCAGCGCACCGTCGAATCGCCGGGCACGCGCGCGCGCCGCTCCAGGAGCGCGCCCGCGGCCGTCCCCAGCATCCAGGCGCCCAGCGCGAGCACGACGACCAGTTCGGTGCCGAACGACGCCACCGCGCACTCGCGCAGCAGGACCACCTGGGCCAGCATCGACACCATGCCGACCGCGAGCAGCCTCCTCACGGCGCCCCCCGCGCCCGCCCCGCGCACGTTCGCGCCGCGCGGTGACGGCGGCGCAGCGCGCGCGTCACCGTGTCCCCGGTTCGCTGAAGTGCACGGAGCGGAACGTGTAGAACTGCGCGCCGCTTCGCCACGCCTGCTCCGGCAGCCCGGCCTTCGTGCACAGGTGCTCCATCAGCGCCGTGTGGTTCCAGCCCTGCTCGACCGGCACCTCGGGCAGGAACACGGCGCTCCTGCCGTCCTTGCGGATCTGCACTCCGTCGCGCCCGATCACGACCGCCCCGGGTCCCGCGACGCGCGCGAGGGGCGTCAGCGCCGAGATCTCGATCTGCACGCGATCCAGCTCGTCGGCCGTGAGCGCGGGGAAGCGGGGATCCTGGAACGCCGCCGCCAGCGTCATGGTGCCCACGACCTGCGCGAGCGGCATGTCCTCGCTCATGTGCCCGATGCAGCCGCGCAGCTCCCCGCGCTCCTTGAGCGTCACGAACGCGCCCTGCAGGTGCATCGCGCCGGCGCCGAAGCCGCGCGCAAGCGGCGGGCAATCGGTGGCGAACCAGCGCTCGAGCGTGCGGCGCGCGAACGCCAGCAGCGCTCGCTCGTCCTGCGGCCCCAGCGCGGAGTCCGCAAGGGCCTGCGCGCCGGGCGCCAGCGCGGCGAGCGGCGCGTCCGCGGGGCCGGCGCAGAACTCCACCGCGCCGTAGCCCACCACGCGCTCGCGGTCGCCGATCGACGTGTCGCCGCTGTTCGCCCAGCTCAGCACCGTGCCGTGCGTGGCGCCCAGCGCGCGCGCCGCCGTGAGCGCCGCCAGCACCGGCGCCTCGCCGCACGCACACGTGACCAGCGCCGCGTGCCCCGCGCGCATCCGCGCGGCGATGGTCGCGCGCAGCGTGTCGGGGTCCATGCTCGTCATCGCCGCCAGCACGGCGCGGTCCGAGGCGCGGGCGTTCTCGTAGTCCGGGTAGTGCGAGAGGTCCGAGCTGGCGACCAGCAGCGCGTGGCGGCCCGCGAGCACGCGCGCCAGGGCCAGCCCGAGACGGCGGCAGAGCCCGGGATCGTCGCTG
The DNA here is from genome assembly GCA_903921835.1 of Candidatus Eiseniibacteriota bacterium. Classification (GTDB taxonomy): domain Bacteria; phylum Eisenbacteria; class RBG-16-71-46; order RBG-16-71-46; family RBG-16-71-46; genus CAIXRL01. Next base: position 1,317 of record CAIXRL010000239.1, read on the forward strand.
GCCACGACCAGCGGCAGGATGGGCGTGCCGGGCAACGCGATCTGCGCGAACGGCAGCTGCACCTCGACGGAGTGTTCGCGCTCGTGCACGCGCGGTTCGAACACGCAGTCCGGGTCCGCGGCGAGCAGCCGCGCCGCGGCGACGGAGTCGATGCGCGCGATCCCGAGCGGCGTGCGGAAGGCGCCGCGCGCGTAGACGGAGACCCGGTCGAAGTCCGCGGTCGTGTGGTTCGTGCCCAGGATCACGACCAGGTCGTAGTGCCGTCCCGCGACCTGCTTCCAGCCGTCCGCCGCGATCTGCCCCGAGAAGCCGTAGCCCGCGTGCGGCAGCACCAGCGCGACGGGTGCGGCCTCGCGCACGGGCACCGCGTCCGCCAGCATGGCCTTCACCGCGGCTTCGAGCCGCGCTGGATCCGCCGGGTAGAACTGGCCCGCCACCGCCGGCGCGCGGACAGGCTCCTCCGCCAGCGAACCGGCCGGCGAGCACGAGCCCGCCGACAGCGTGAGCCCCGCGGTCACGACGAGGAGGACCGACGCGAAGCTGCGGGCCGAGCGGCGCAGGCGCTCTGCGCAGGTGAGCGTTGTCATGGTGAAGGTCAGCTCCAGACTCCCGGGATGATCCGGTTGCAGTACGCGCACCGGCCGTGCTCCAGGTGCATTGCGGCGATGAGGAAGCCGTCGCGCTCGATGACGATCCGCCCGCAGCCCGGGCAGTACGTGTGGTTGCCCGGGTGCCCCGGCACGTTGCCCACGTAGGCGAAGTGGATGCCGTGCGCCATCGCGATCTCTCTCGCGCGTTCGAGCGTGGCCACCGGCGTGGGCGGCAGGTTCGGCAGCTGGTAGTCGGGGTGGAAGCGCGTGAAGTGGAGCGGCACATCGGGACCCGCCTCGCCCGCCACCCATTTGGCCAGCTCGGTGAGCTGGGAGGTGGAATCGTTCAGCGTCGGCACGACCAGGTTGACGATCTCCAGGTGTGCGTGGCTCCTCGCGACCTGGCGGATGCTGCGCAGCACCGGCGCCAGCGATGCTCCGCACACGTCGCGGTAGAAGTTCTCGCTGTAGCCCTTGAGGTCGATCTTGATCGCGTCCAGCGCACCGCACATCTCGGCGAGCGGGGCCCCGGTCATGAAGCCGCAGCTCACCAGCACGGAGCGCCGCCCCAGCGGGCGCGCCGCGCGGGCGACGTCGCACAGGAACTCGGTGAACACCGTCGGCTCGTTGTACGTGAACGCGATCACCGGCGCGCCGCGCTTCACCGCGTCGCGCGCGACGTCCCCGGCCTCCAGCCGCGGTTGCGTGTAGTCCTCCGGGCGCGCCTGCGAGATCTCCCAGTTCTGGCAGAACTTGCAGCGGAGCGGGCAGCCCGCGGTCGCGATCGAGTACGCCGCCGACCCCGGCAGGAAGTGGTAGAAGGGCTTTTTCTCGATCGGGTCGACGTGCGTCGTGATCGGTCGGCCGTACACCAGGCTGCGCAGTTCGCCGTGCGCGTGGATGCGGGCCCCGCACATGCCGCGCTCGCCCTCGGCCAGCGTGCACTCGCGCGCGCACAGCTGGCAGCGGATCAGCACGTGCGGGTGCCGGGCCACGGCGCCCGGGGCGAGCGAGCCGGGCGCGTGACACGTGACGCAACCGTTCGCCGCCGCACCCGCGGTGGACACCCAGTAGCGCGCGCGCGGTGCGGTCCGCATCAGCTCGGCGAGCGAATCGCCCGCGGCCCACGACTCGGCGGCCCCGAACCACCCGCCCAGCGCCGGTGAGCCGGCGAGCACGAGCGCGCCCGCCATGATGCCCCCGCACTTGAGGCAGGTGCCGAGGAACTCGCGACGCGTTTCGATCCCAGCGTGCATGGAAACCTCACCTGAGTGTGAAGCTAGCCCCGGTCCGGGGCGCGTGCAACGAGAAGAAGCCAGGGCCGGGACAGCAAGCGTCGCAGTTCTGCCTCGCAGTTCCGCGACCGCGCGGAGCGGGGATTCGCGGTCATCCGAAGGGGGCAAGGGTCAGTCCGACTCGGTCGCTCCGACTCGGCTCCCGGGGCGGCAGGTCCGAGTTCTGACTCGCGGCTGGTGGCCGGGTTCGTGAGGGCATGGCTCGCGTGCGCTCCCCGCCCAGCCCAGGTTGCGGGCCTGCCGGGGCTGTCATGAAGTGCTCCGTGACCGGCCGGAATCCCCGTCGCGTGGTCATATACGGCATCAGCCAGGATGTCAGCAGGTCGCCCAGGCGGACGAAAGGCGCAGCTTGGACAACAGCCACTTGTGCTGAGCCGCACCGTGCCAGATGGAGCCGGAGGATGACCTCGGGTAAAGGACTGCGCTCCTCCGCCGATCATGTGTCCTGATCACAGGCTGTCCTCCGACCTGCACCAGCGGACATGGGGACTCGAGCGAGATGGGCCCGCCGCGTCGCGCACAGGCGCCTCTGTCATCAGTGGTGCCACGGACTGTGGTGCAACGAGTCGCAGCCAATCCCGAATCAGAAATGGGCATAGGGGTCCGAAATCGCCGAGAGCCATTTGGATCGACGTGGCCACGTGGATCACCCCCTGTCCGTCGCCCGGTCGAGGTCACTGCCCGCCGGACGCGACAACTGGCAACTCTGACGTAGCCGCCCGGGGACCCCCGGGGGCCATCACGACACCACTTCTGCAAGGAGAGGCCGCCATGCATTGGTCCGGCAGCCGAAGGGACACGATCGCGTCCCGACTGATGGTTCCGATTGTCGTCGGTGGAGTGTTGATCACCCCTGCTCGGCGCCACCTACCTCGTCACGGAATCCCGGCGCACGATCGAGAATCAGGCCCGCCAGTCGGCCGAATCCATCTCGTACCAGGTCGCACAGGACCGCAAGCAGTACATGACGCAGATGGAGGCCGGCAGCCTCGATCCCACATTCCTGCACACGGTCGGGATGAGCGTGGACGGCAAGGGACTGTACAGCGTGAACCTGCTGGGGCTCTGGCCGCTGAATCGTGCCCACGCTCCCCGGGACGAGTTCGAAGCGAGGGCAATGCAGCACATGCTCGCCGATCCGGCGGCCGTGGCGACGAGGACCCACACGGTGCATGGGCAGCCATGGCTCTCCTACATGCGTGTCGAGAATGCCCCGCTCCAGATGTGCGTGGATTGCCACGCGGGGTCGACGACAGCGAAGTCGTCCCACTACGGCGCGCCACACTTCGTCGTCGGCGCCCCCATCGGGGCGCTGGTGGTCGAGGTGCCGCTGGGCAAGGCCGTCGCGGCGGCGCGAATCGACATGATCAAGGCCGTGGGCGTGCTGGTACTCATCATGGGGTGCGCCATCTTCGGCATATTCCGGGTGATCGCCCGCACGGTGGAGCGCCCGGTAGCGGGGTTGCTGCTGGCGGTCGCACCACTCGCCGGCGGTGACTTCTCCCGCCCGGTGAAGGTGAATGCGGGGGCGGAGATCGCGCGCATCGCGACCGCGATCGAAGCGGTCCGCGTGCAGGTCGCCCGCGTACTGAGGGAGTTCTCCGGCACGGTCGGAGCCGTGCAGGATGCTGCGGGCGGGTTGGCGCAGCGTGCCGCCACGCTTGCCTCGGGCAGCCAGGAGCATGCGGCGGCCCTCGAGCAGACGACGGCATCGCTCCAGGCCATGACCAATACCGTGCGCAGCAACGCCGAACACTCCCAGGAGGCGAAGCAGATCGCTGCGCATACCCGCGACCAGGCCGAGGTGGGCGGACAGGCGGTGCAGGCAGCGGTGCAGGCCATGTCGGGCATCTCGGCGGCGTCACGTCGCATCGCCGACATCAGCACCACGATCGACGAAATCGCCTTCCAGACCAACCTCCTCGCGCTCAACGCCGCGGTCGAGGCGGCGCGCGCGGGCGAGCAAGGCCGCAGCTTCGCGGTCGTCGCCGGCGAAGTCCGCGCGCTGGCGCTGCGTTCGGCCTCGGCCTCGAAGGAGATCAAGAGCGTGATCACCGATGCGGTGACTCGCGTCGAGGAGGGCAGCACATTGGTCGGCCGCGCCGGCACCACGCTGACCGGCATCGTCAGCGAAGTGAAGCAGGTCGCCGAACTGGTGGCCGGGATTGCCAGCGCCTCCACTGAACAGGCGCAGGGCATCGAGCAGGTGAACCGGGCGGTCGAGCAGATGGGCCATGTCACGCAGCAGACCGCCGTCCAGACTGAGGAAGTGGACGGCACGGCCCAGTCCCTCGCCGAACAGGCAGACGAACTCCGCCGCCAGATTGGCCAGTTCAAGTTGGATGAGGAGGCCACGACGGGCTCCATGGGGGAGCCCGGCATGTCCGCGTCGCTGGCGCGCGTCGCGTAGCGGTCGATGCCGGTGCGACGGCGTCGTCGCCACCGGGCCTCGACGATCGGCCAGAGCAGCCGGCCGCGTCCGCGAAGGCGTGGGCGACTCCGGCAGTGTGAACCAGCCGTCCTCGGAATCGGAGCAAACCCAGAGGTGTTGACTCTCATTGCCGGAAGGTCGTTTCCACTACACGAGCGAAAGGCGAATGCCATGAGAACGAAGATTGGCCTGATCACCTCCTTGCTTGCAGGGGGGCTTCTACTGAGCACCACCGTATCCGCCACGGTTCCCTTCATGAAGAAGTACGCGGAGTACTACAAGGGCTCCAAGCCCAAGTGCGCCACGTGCCATACCACTTCACCCAAGCTCAACGCGTACGGCGCGGAGCTGCAGAAGGCGCTGAAGGGCGGGAAAGAGATGACTCGGGCCATCTTCAAGGGGTGCGAGGCGAAGAGACCGAAGTCATGATTGACCACGTTGACGGGTGACCTGACGCGGGGGCCCAGCTACGCGATCGTCCCTGCGGCGATTGCTGTCGTTGCCGGCATCAAGCCGAAGCAGGGGCCCGGACGACGCATGTGATCCCCGACAACCACATCGTCCACGAGAGCCGCGTGACGCTGCCCGGGTGGCAGAGTTCGGGGCTGCCGATGGCCTTTGTCCACGGCGCTCGCATATGTGCGAACGCAGGTCGTTGACCGCTGCGAACCGCCGGCCTGAACCTGGCTCACGTCGGCGCTCGCAGCTGAGCACCCAGTCTCGCTCACGCCGCCGCTGCTCGCCGACCGCCCGCGTACGGTCGGAATCGCGCGGAAATCGATGGCCGTCTGCACCGGCGTCCGATGACGCCTCCGCCCGCAATGCTCAAGCGCGGCCTTCCGTACCGCAGCATCGTTTCGCCTTCCTCCCGCTGCCACAGGGGCAGAGTTCATTCCGACCCACCTTGGGGCGCTCCCGGCGGAACGGCGCTTGCCACCCCCATCTCCGTTCCTGACGCCGGCGTTCCTGCTCGACCTGCTCGGCACGCAGAAGTTCTTCGACGTCCCCCTCGCGGCCGAGATCTCCCAATACCCGCACCAGGCCGCCGACCATCTCACGTCTGGCGTCCTCGTCGCTTCCGACCCAGAGAATCGCCTCCCGATATGCCTCCTCCGCACGACCAAGATCGCCGACGGCCTGAAACGCCTCGCCGGCTCGCAGAAGCATGAGCGGATCGTCCGGATACTCGGCCAGGTTCCGCTCGAGGTATTCCCGAGTCTCACCAGGTCGGCCGGCGAGAGCGAAGAGGAGGGGGACCGTGAAGCCGATGGGGGGATGCCGGTGGATCGCGTGCACGCGTTCCCCGAGTCGTAGCCCGTCCTCGGGCAAGCCCGCGAGCGAGAGCTCGAGGGGGAGATCGCAGAGCCAGCCCCATAGGCCACCTCCGACCTCATGCTCGACGGCGTGGATCTTCCTGACATCGTCGGCGCTGCGATCGAGCAACGCCATTGCGAGATCCGCTTCCGCGAGGAGACGCGCCTCGGATTCCGGGTCCGTGTCCCGGACTTCGAAGCGGCGAGTGCCGTACCGAACCAGCGCCGCCTCGACCGCAGGCAAGAGTTCCGCCAGCCCAGGGGCAAGCGGATGCGCCTCGGCGTGAGCGGTGCCTCTCCTATGTTCCTCTGCAGGCTCGGGATACTGCGTCGGCGCTTCGCCGACAGATTCGACGATCCTCGGGTACCGTAGGCTCGGGTCGATGGTTCCCTCTCCAGCAACCCGCACCTCATGTCGCAGTTCGTCGCCGAAGTCGAACAAGTAGAGAAAGCGCTTGTTCTTGCGGAGGGGGAGCGCGCCCAGTGGAGAGGCGCCGGTCTGATGCGGCGAGGGCACGTCCGGGCCGCCATACTGGAATGTCCGGTCCCAGGCGCGATTGTTCAGGAAGAACGCGTAGGCGTGGTCGTCGTCGAGTTCGAAGGCGTCCTGGATGGCCCCGTGGAGATCGTGAAGAGTCTGGTCCGCGCGAAGCTCGACGGTGCGCGACACCTGAAGATCGAACCATGGGGTGATTTGGAAGATCAGCGTTTGACGGGTGAGCCCGGTCACGATCGCTCCTCGGATTGAGGCGTCCCCGGCGCGTGGTACGGCCCTGGCAACGGCTTTCCGTCAGTGGCGCAGTAGGGGACGCCGATGGCTGTCAGGCCGCGTGTTTCTTCAGGTGTCGAAGGCTCTCCAGGATACTGTGCATGAGCCGAAGCAGGTCGTCCATCGCGCGCCTGTCCATACGTTCCGACCAGATTCCATAGCGAGACGCTGCACTCCTGGGAGTGCTAACCCGGAGTATTCATGAGCCCGCCGCCTGCGAGCGCGATCTGCGCGTCATCCGCTGCGAAGCTCGACCGGCCGCTGTCC
>CAIXRL010000240.1 GCA_903921835.1 Candidatus Eiseniibacteriota bacterium
CCGCGGTCGCCTGACCCGCCGCCGCAGCCGCTGCGGCAGCACGTGATTCCCCACGCTCCCCGGGGCCTTACCCGAAGCACCCACCCGGGCCCCAGATTCCAGATCCGCGAGGGCGCTGCGGGAGCGGATTCTGGGTCCTGGGGCGCCTCGCGCACCTGTCGGCCGGGGCCACCTCCCGAGTGAACCGGCGTGTCCGCACCCGGGTCCCGCGCGCCACGCCTTGAAACGTTGCAGTTCCACTCGCGGCCAGGAGCCGTCGGGCGCACTCCAGCACGGGCCGTCACCCGGTTGCGTCGTCGCGAACCGCGCCAATGTTCTCCCACGCGGGTTGCGCGGTTGTTGAGCGCGCCCCCGCGTGCCGGTAGAATCGATGGCTCTCCGTGTCGAAGACACCCTGACCATCCAATCCGCGCCGTTGGAGTCCGAAGAATGAGGCTGCTTCACGGTCTTGCCGTCATAGCCATGCTTCTGATCCACCCCGGTACGCTCCGCGCGCAAGCGCCGGCTGCCGGCGGCACCGTCGCGGGCATCGTGACCGACGCGTCCACCCACGCACCGCTGGAAGACGCCAGCGTGGTGCTGCGCAGCCGGACCGATTCCACCCGGATCGTCGGCACCACCACGCTCAAAGAGGGGGGGTTCCTCTTCTCCCACGTGGCGCCGGGCGCCTACGTCGTGGAATGCAGCCTGATCGGACACCGAAGTTTTCGTTCGCCGGAGTTCGTGATCAGCCAGGCGAACCCGCGCGTGAACCTGCGGACCATCTCGCTCAAGCCGTCGGCGCTGGTCCTGGACGAGGTGGTGATCTCCTCCGAGCGGAGCCTCTTCAACCACAGCATCGACCGCCGCGTGTACAACGTCGACCGCGACCTGATGGCCAGGTCGAGTTCGGTGAGCGACCTGCTGCAGAACATCCCCTCGGTCCAGGTGGACATCGACGGCAACGTCAGCCTGCGCGGCTCGGCGGACGTGATGGTCCTGATCAACGGCAAGAAGTCGCCCCTGATGGGCAAGAGCCGGGCGGACGTGCTGCAGCAGCTGCCGGCTGCGACCATCGAGAAGATCGAGGTGATCACCAACCCCTCGGCGCGGTTCACGCCCGAAGGCACGTCGGGCATCATCAACATCGTCACCAGGAAGGGCGCGGGATCCGGGATCAACGGCGACGTGACCGGACACCTGGGCACGTCCGGCCGGCACAACGAGAACGTCTCGTTCGGCTACCACCCTGCCAGGCTCGATCTGTTCGGCAACTACAGCTACCGCGATGACCGCAGGAAGAGGGTCGGCACGGACGAGCGGACTCTGGCCGCCCCAGGACCTACGCGGAGCTACCGCGAGGACAACGTGGTGGCGATGCGCCCTCACGTGCACATGGGGACGCTGGGACTGAGCTACCACCCGGACCCGAAGAACACGCTGGAGCTCTCGGGCGACTACTTCCGGCGACGGCCCGCGCGCGACGGTCTGTCCTCCATCGTCACGCGTGATGGCGGGGGCGCGATCCTCACCGACCATGACCGCCGGCAGACGGGCTACGAGCTGGAGAGCGAAACGGGAATCACGGGCGCGTTCGAGCACGACTTCGCGAGGGAGAACCACAGCCTGCGGGTCGAGGCCATCGTCTCCGACGCGCCGCAGACGGAAGCTGCCCACTTCGTGGAGCGCTGGCGAGCCCCGCCCGCCACAACCGACCCCGCGAGCGACGTCGTGCTCGGGCAAACGGAACGCATGGGGCACCTGTCGGTCGACTACTCCGACCCCGTGGACGAGCGCTCGAAACTCGAGGCGGGTTACGCGCTCGAACTGCACCGCCAGGACATCCGGTCCGACGCGGACTAGCTCGACGTCGCCCAGGGATTGTTCCTCCCGGACGCGTCGAAGACCTACCGGTTCCGGCTGGACCAGGCGATCCACGCGGTCTACGGCACCTACGAGCGTGCACTCGGCAAGTTCAGCGCGCTCGGCGGCCTGAGGGCGGAGTACGCGAAGGTGTCGTCCGACCTGGTCACCGGGGCGCTGCCGTTCTCCGACTCGTATTCCGGGCTCTACCCGACGCTGCACATGGCCTACCAGGCGACCGCGCGCGGCCAGTTCCAGCTCAACTACAGCCGCCGGATCCGGCGGCCGGAGAGCGAAGAGCTCAATCCGTTCCCCGAATACACCGATCCGTACAACATCGACTCCGGAAATCCCCGGCTCAAGCCCGAGTCGATCCACTCGTACGAACTGGGCTATCGCCACGCGGGAGATCACTTCTCCTTCGCGCCCACCCTCTACTTGCGCGACCGGCGCAATGGGTTCACGCGGCTGACCCAGGCGCTCAACAGCACCACGGTTCTGCGTACCGTGGCGAATCTCGCGAGCGATCGGTCGGCGGGTTTCGAACCCGTGCTGACGATATCGGCAGGCAAGGAGTTGCAGGCGAACCTGAACGGCAACGTCTTCTACGACCAGATCGACGCTTCGAACCTCGGCTACGCCGGCAGGAAGTCCGTGGTCTCCTGGAGCGGCACCTTCAATGTGACCGTGACCCCGTGGACCGCGACCAAGTTCGAGCTCAGCTCCAACTACCGCTCGGCCAGGCTCACGCCGCAGGGCGATTCGCGCCCGAGCTTCGTCCTGAATGCGGGAGCGCGGCAGAACCTGTTGCGCGACCGCATCTCGCTCACGTTCGCCATCTCGGACCTGCTCAAGACGCAGCGCCAGGACACCCGGCTGGATGTCTCTGGGATCCGGCAACGGGTGACCAATCGGCGGGATTCGCAGATCGTCTATGCGGGCCTCACCTATCACTACGGCCGGCCCGCGAAGGGCGACAAGAAGGACAAACCGATCCAGTACGAGGATCAGCCGTAGCGGGTCCTCGTCCGGGCTGGCCGGCTCCATCCGCAGTGGGAGCCGTGGGCGTGAGAGTTCCCTCCCCCGCCGCGCTCGTTGCGTCACTTCTGCCGTCAGCATGCCCCACGAACCGCGCCGCTCTTTCCGGTGGCGGCCCATCTCTGGGGCGTGGTTCGCGTCGCGAGCCGCGATTCTGCTCGAGGACCAGCGCGCCGCCGACCGAGGTCCGGCTCGCATTCCCCGCCGGCGCCGATCGCCATGAGGCGGCGCGCAATGCCCGCCCGAGGCGTTGCGCATGTGCACGCGTCCGAGAAGCGTCCGAGGCGGTCTTGCTGCGGGCCGTGTGTATTCCGCTGCAGGCAACGAGTTGGAGGCGGCACCCGGATTCGAACCGGGGAATAAGCGCTTTGCAGGCGCTCGCCTTACCACTTGGCTATGCCGCCTCACTCGGGACGGTGACGTTACCATCGCAGACGCCGGAGCAGCAAGAAGACCCGTCCGTTGCGATCCACCCGCCGCGATGACGCAGGCGCGACGCGGACAGAGAGTGCGGGGATAGTCTCGCGTCCGGGCTGAATCCGGCCACAGCAGCAGACAGGGACAGTCGTTGAACCTGGCTTCGGCCTGCCCATACCCACGCCGGACTGCTGCCGACGAACACGCGCACCGGCGCTTCTTGCGCGAGGCCGGGCGATCACCCGACGCGTGCGTTCATCCGATCGCCACGGCCGCGCACGTGGGGGCACTTCCCGCCTGCGGCACAAGCGTGGCGGCAGCTCGCTTCGGTGCAGCACCGCAGCCACCGCATTGCGCCCCCTTGGTGAACCGGTGAAGGCGTGAGGATCACGGTTGTGCGCAGCGATGCGTGACGCGAAGGGCGGCGGAGGCCTTCGCCTTCGTTCTCGCGCTCACCAATCATCCTCACGCCTCGCCCCTCCCAAGGATCCGCCCGGCCGGCGGGCGCGGCTTGAGCGTGCCGACGTCCACATGTTCCCGCTGGCCCTGGCGATCACTGTCACAAGACAAAGTTTTCTTCCAGAAACCTCTCAAATACCTGTGAATCCGGACGCTTACGGCGACATCAAGAGTACGCTGGGGCAACTCGGCACCGGGAAAGCATGGCAGTCACCCGTCATGCGCATGATTGTTTTAGCTTGACGAGACCATGTCATAGCTGGCAGCCTCGACTTCAGGTGTCGCCAGCCGGGGAATGACTTGGTCTGGTGCCTGAGAGTGGTCCTCGATCCCATGACGAAATTGGTCTCACGCTCATGGTGAGTGTTGTGTGGCGTCGCACCACGAAGTTCGAAGTTCATCGGCCGTCACAACCCCCGTCAACGGCCGTAGAGGCGCAGAAGCGTTGGGCACTGATCCACGGTGGGCAGCACTGGCTTCGGAGGAGGGGGTTCAAGATGAGCTTGATTCTCAGGAGTTCCGCACGGATGGCATTCGGCATCGCGCTGCTCGCGACCGTTGTGCTCGCTTCGACGGCGGGCGCGGTAATGCTTCCGAGGTCGCCGCAGGTGCCATTCCTGACCGGATCGCTGCAGGGTTACCTGAACGCGAACGACGGCGGCATCAACACGGCGACGGACCAGCTCAACGGCCAGTACTTCTCGTCGAACGTCGGCGGAATCGCCGTGTTCGAGCTGATGGTCACGCTGAGCAACAATCCCGCCGGCAACACCATCGGGGTGTACAACGCGGGCGACCCGTCCCCGACTCTGTACCCGCTGCTCACGGGCCGTACGGCGGGGTACTACGTCGTGTGCCATTTCTATGCGAACGGCACCCTGAATGTGGACATGTTCGACCCGAGCGATATCAGCCTGGGAACTGTAAGCTACTCGGGTGTGACGCGTAACGCGTTCGGCTTCTACATCCAGCATGACCTTGGTGGCACGTTCTACTCGCAGGACGCCCGCAACAGCGGTGCGGCGCAGGTGCTGACGTATGCCGGCACTGATATCGGCGGCTTCGGCAACTACGGCGACTGGTGGGAGTGCTTCAACGACACGCCCTACAATGCAACTTTCAGCACGTTCGACTCGGCGGTCCTGCTCCTGCAGTCGGTCACGCCGAAGCCCGTCCCGACGCAGAACAAGTCCTGGGGCTCGCTCAAGGCCACCTACCGCTAGGCGACACCTGGAGTGCGGCCGGGACCCCGAAGCCCCCGTGTGAGCCGGTCGCACGGGGGCTCTTCGCATCCTGCACGAGTACCCGGCCGCGACCGCCGCGCGGCAGCGAATATTGCTGCCACTGGGACGCTGCAGCCGGTAGAATTGCGGCAAAGCTAAACCCGCCTGCCATGAACGGAATCTGGCGGGCCATACGCCTGCGGCACCGTCGGCGCCCCCTGCCACGACCGGTGCACGAGACCCGTCTGCGTTTTCGCCTGGATTCGACAACCCGCCCATCACCATCGTGGGCCGTTCCGTCGGCCCCGGAGGCCACCCGATGGTCTTCCGCCCAACGCTGCGAGCAAGTTGCCGCGCGATCGTCGCATTCGCGGCGGGGACGCGAGTGTTCATGGCGCATCGCACCGGGGCCTCCGCTCATCTGACGTTCCGATGACGCACCACCGTCCGGGGGAATCCTCCGCATGACCTGGCCGCCTCGTCCGCCCCGCTCTCCGCTGATGGCTCGCGAGCTTGCGCTCGTGGCCTCGCTGGTGCTGGCGTGGAGCGTTCGCGCGGATGCGCAGACGAGTCGAGCCGATTTTCCAGTCACCAACGGCACGGTGAACGTGCAACTGCTTTCCGGCAGCACACTGTACGTGGGCGGCAGTTTTGGCTACATCGGCAGCCAGTCGGGCGGCGGCGTTCCGCTGGACTCGGTGAGTGGCTCACCCGTGGCGGGCTTCCCAAGGGTCAACGGCATTGTCAGCGCGGTCGCTGCTGATGGCGCTGGCGGCTGGTATATCGGCGGCCTGTTCAACTCGGTGAACGGATTCCCGCGCGCCAATCTCGCGCACGTACTTGCGGACTACACGCTCGCGCCGTGGAACCCCGGGGCCGACGGCCAGGTGTACGCGCTCGCGGCGGGCGGCGGCGTGGTCTACGCCGGCGGCGCGTTCTCGGGCGCCGGCGGCGCCGTGCGCGCGCGCATCGCGGCCATCGACAGCGCGAGCGGCGCGGCGACCGCCTGGAATCCGG
>CAIXRL010000241.1 GCA_903921835.1 Candidatus Eiseniibacteriota bacterium
GGCGATCGCGCGGCGCTTCGCGTTCCGCCGGGTGTTCGCGGCCGAGCACGGCCCGCACAGTTGTCCGTGGTTGGCGCGCAGGTGACCGCAGGCGACGCACGTGCCCGACGCGAGGAGTCGTTCGCGCCGGGCACGGTAGGCAGCCTTCGAGCGCTCGCGGTCACGGGGTGGCGCCACGGTGTCGAGTGCGATCACGCGCGCCTCGCCAGGCGCCAGACGATGCTCGGCTTGCCGTGGATCGTGGGCCGGCGATCGTCGGTCTTCACGACCAGCCCGGCGTCCTTCAGGTGCGTCATCGCCGGCGCGATGTTGAGCAGGATGTGCCCGGTCTCCTGCGAGATCTCGGTGCAGGTCATCCAGTGGCGCTCGAGGCAGTCGAGGATCTTCTGCTCGATGAACGGCATGCGGGCTCGGGCCTCGGCGTAGGCCTCGAGCGAGGTGTCCTGCACGTCCTTGCGCGGGCACGGATCCTCGTCGGGGTCCCCGAACATGCTGATCTGGTCGCGCGGGGTCACTTCGTCACCCCCATCCGGATCATGTCGAGCCGGCGGCACTCGGGGCACGCGGGCAGCTTCCGCGCGTAGCCCGCCTCGGTGGCTTCGCGCAACGTCGCGTACGGGCAGAGATGGCCGCAGAGCGCGACGGGCCACTCCGTGAGCCGGTACCAGTGCCGGTACTCGGGCACCGCGGTCGTGCTGGCGAGCTTCGGCCATTCGAGCGGCTGCACCAGGGCGGCCAACTCGCGCTCACGCTGCTGCCGAGCGGTGCGCGTGAGCAGTTCCTTGAACGTCTCGCGCTGGGCGAGCATGCGGCGCAGATAGCGCTCGACAGGGTGCGTGGTCATTGCGGCACCCCTCGGGCGAGCGGGCTCTCCAGGACGTCGCCGATGTAGCAGCCCGCCTCGTGGTCGTCTCCGACCTCGGCCTGCTTCTCGGTCAGCCCGCAATCCGGGCAGGAGCGCCACGAGGCGTCCGACTCGATGTCGTGGATCTCGCAGAACTGCAGCTTCCGCAGCGATCGCACGGCGTGGGCGTAGGCCTCGCGCAGGGACTGCTCGAGATCCAGTGCCCCGGACCCCCGCAACGCCTGCAGGGCCTCGTCCAGCGTGACCGAGAAGGCGCGCTCGCAATCCTCACCCAATACCGTCACGTCCCAGGAGTCAATCCCATCGAACTTCTTCCGGAGCAGGTAGTCGCCAGCCGGGATCTGAGCGGCCCGCGGATCCTCGTCGGGGGAAAGGGTGGCGGGTCCGGACTGCGCGCGATCGGGAATCCCCGGTCCCACGTCCTCGCCCGCCACCACAGTCGCCGCCGTGTGCCGCGGCAGGTCGAGCGCGAGGTGGCAGCCGGAGCACACTGCGATCACGTGCGCGGAGTCCGAGCACCGGCCCACGCGATCCAACGTCGCGCAGGATCCCGCGTAGACGTGCGCGGCGGTCAGCATGACCGGAAACCCGGACCGGTCACCGCGCTGCCCCTGCGCGGCCTCACAGCGCGTCAGATGGCCCCGGCTGCACTCCCCGCGGCACTCGCACCGACCGCCGGAGCGCTCTCGCACCACGCGCGAAGGGAGGAACCATGTCTGCTGCTTCGCCCGATCCGTGGGCATCGTGAACCTCCGTTTCGTGAAGCGAGGCGGCATCAGGACGGTGAGCTGGAGAGAGACGGCGCAGGTGGCGGGTTTCCGATTCGGATGAGCGGTCGGTCGAGATGAACGAACCCGCCCACTTCCCACTGCGCCGCGATCGTCAGTGCTTCCCCGACCGCGCCGAACTGCTCGTGGGACACGTAGCGCACGTCGCTAGTGGCGAGCTTCCGCGCCCGCCGGCGAGCTGCTCCTGCGCTGCTCGCGCGCCACTGGTAGGCGAGCAGGGCGAACGCCAGCACCACAGCGACGGCGGACAGGACACCGATCACGAACGCGGCCGCGAGACTCATGCCGTCCGCCTCTCGATATCCGCGAGACGCTGCAGCCGTGCGAGCACGTCGCGCACCGCTTCTGGGACGTCGGCCAGGGCGCGCTCGATCTTCGCGACCGGGCAGTCCTGCTTGTGTGCCGGGCAGCTACCGCAGTCCTCCAGGCGCGCGTGGATCCACAGCTGACAGCCCTGGCACTGGAAGACGTTCTCCTCGCTCTGGCGCGGCAGGTAGAACGACCCGTGGGGAAGTAGGGTGCGCGCGAGGTGCACGGCCTCGATGAGGCTCGCGAAACGTGCAATGTCGAACGACGGCCCGCGCTGGCCGCGCTCCACAGCGGCCTCGATTCCCCGCTGCGTCTCCTCGGCCGCGGTCCCGAAACGTGCAGCGAGCAGGATGGAGTTCTCGGCCGCGAGGTCATCGATGCGCGACTGCATCTGGTCGCGGATCTCGGTGGCGTCGTCGAGACAGCCCCTCGCGTCCTTGAAGCCCTCGACCAGCCACATCACGCGGCACGAGAGCGGCGAGACGAGGTTGTAGTTCCGCGGGATCGCCTCCCGCGTCGGGACTCCGGCGCCGCACTCCTCCGCGCTCGCGTCCAACTTCACGACCGGCAGCTCGTGCGGAAGCTCGCCGGTCCACACCGGCTCCCCTCCGCGCACCGGCGGCCGCAGGTCGTGCGTGAACGCCTTGTACCCTGTGATCACCTTCCTGACGGCCGCGTGCTCCAGGGCGATTGCCGCCCGCTCCGCGTCCCGCACGTCGTGCATG
The DNA here is from genome assembly GCA_903921835.1 of Candidatus Eiseniibacteriota bacterium. Classification (GTDB taxonomy): domain Bacteria; phylum Eisenbacteria; class RBG-16-71-46; order RBG-16-71-46; family RBG-16-71-46; genus CAIXRL01. The sequence continues at coordinate 2,688 of CAIXRL010000241.1, forward strand.
AACTCGTCCTTGCCGCACATCACGCGCCGCCCTTCTTCGCGAGCTTCGCCGGCGAGGCCTCCGCGGCGGGCACGGACTGGATGACCTTCACCGCGTCGAAGCCGAACGCCTTCTTGATGTCGGCGGCCGCCTGCGGGCCACTCCACCGATCGCACAGGTCCGCGCAGAGCAGCAGGAACACGCAGTGCCGCACGAAGCTCACCGCGCTGTCTCCGCGCGGCAGGAGTTCGTCGGCACCTTTCGGTACATCGTGCATGTCGAGGCCGTCCAGGATCCGCGTCGCCATGGGGCCGTCCGGGGAGAACGTCAGCCCCGCCACATGCGTCGCGAGCGCCTGCACGATCTGCGGGAGACCGGCCTGCCACTGCTCGCGCTGCGCGTTCTCGGCGACCTGCTTGGCCGCGCGCTTCTCCTCCTCACGCTTGCGGCGGTCCGCTTCCTTCGGGTCTCCCGTGGCGGACGCCTTCGCCCGGCGCGCCTTCTCGCGATGCTCGGCCGCCCAGTGCACGCCGCAGTCCTTGTTGATGCAGACCTTGAACGCCTGGCCGCGCCCGGGCCCGATCACGATGACGCCCGTGACCTGGCTCTTGCACGGCTTCTCCGCGCGCCGCCACGACCGCGGGCCGATCACGCGCTCGTCCGTGCGCGCCTCCTCGGCCACGTAGTTCTCGTGCGTGATCGCGACCACCTTCTCCGCGTCTTCCTTGGCGGCCTTCACCACGACGGCCGTCTCGGGGAAGAGGTCGGGGACGTCCTTCGCCGCCGGATCGAAACGCACGTGCTGGTCGATCCACGACTGCAGCTCGCGAACGCTGCGCGGCTTCCAGCGCACCGGATCGTCATCCACGGCGCGCTCGGCGGCGTCCTCCTCCTCGGGGGTCAGGAGAGTGATCTCCTCCTGGAACACCGCCTTGTTCTCCGGATCCAGCGCGCGCGCCTGGGCGTCGGGGGAGAGCCGCGCGAGCAGCACCGCATGCCCGGCGGTGAACCGGCCCTCGCGGAACAGCTTCTGCGCCGGCTTCGTCAGCGCCAATAGCTTCAGTCGGTCGTATACGTACGCGACCGAACGACCGATGCGCGCCGCTATCTTCGCGGTGTCGTAGTTCTGCCGCAGCAGCTGCACGTACCCGTGCGCCTCCTCCAGCGGGTGCAGATCGGCGCGCTGCAGGTTCTCGATCAACTGCAGCTCGAGCGCCTCGGCATTCGACAGGACGCGCACGGTCGCCGGGATCTCGGTGAGCCCGACCTCGCGCGCGGCCGCGAGCCGGCGATGCCCGGCGACCAGCTCCCAGCTATCGCCAATGGGCCTGACCAGGACGGGCTGCAGCACGCCGTGCTCGCGAACGCTCTCTATCAGCTCGGCAAGATCCCCACCGCGCGTGGCAGCGTTGGTCTTGCTCTCCGTGATCGAATCCAACTGGACCATCTGCATCGTCATCATCACGCGCTACCCCCAAGTCAACGGCGGCCGCTCAGGCCTCCGAGTCGAACTGCGCTTCCACGTCGAGATCCACGAGGTCACAGATGCCGCGATCGCACAGCGCGGAGAAGCGCGCGCGCCAAGCGGCCCAGGCGTCGTCCGACACGCCCGCGGGCCGCGCGTCCCCGTCCAGCGCCACGCTGAACAGGCGCGCCTGGTCGAGCGTCGTCGCGAGGCTCTCCTCCAGGTCCGCCAGCCGGCGATCGAAGTCAGACACCGGCGTCGTCCGGGTGCAGGCGGGTCCACAGCCGGGCCCGCTCGAGGGCAAGGCGGAAGCTGGGGGCGCCGAACCGCACGGCGCGACGGGACGCGTCACGGATCCATCCGACATGCACCTGCTCTCCTTCCATGCCCACACCGGCGTACACGGTGATGTTGTCCTGCGGCCACAGCCGCCTCAGCTCCAGCAACACGAACGGCATCTGCTCCAAGTCGGGTGCGCGGACGAGACGCGACTCGTCGCCCCCGGGCGACACATCCGCCCGCGCGCCCGGCTCCATGCGTCAGCCCTCCTTCTGTTCGTCGAGAGCGCCGTCCGCGGCGTCCTCGTTGACGTTCGGCATCTCGGCGCCGCACGACATACAGCGCCCGTTCTCGACCGGGCCCATGCATCGAGTGCACTGCGCTCCACCCATGCCCTGCTCCTTGCTCGCGGTCGCGGTGGCAGTCGGCGCCGCGGGGGAATCGCCAGCCGGGATGGCCGGCGAAGATGTGGGCGCGTCCCAGAGGAAGAGCCGGGACCGCGCGAACTCCACGCGCTCCAGAACCGCGAAGAGATGGCCCGCGGACTCGAGCTGCGACTGCTGCTCCTTCGGTCCGAACTCGGTCACCAGTGTCGTCGCGCGAAACGCGCGCACGGCGTCCAGCAACGCCATGTCCAGGCCGGCCACGTCACCGACCTCGCGAGGCGTCGTGGCGAGCGCGAGGCGCGCGGACTCGTTCCACTGGATCCACGCGTAGGCAATGTCGAGCGATGGCAGGCCCTCGAGGTTCGGCCGCGCAGCAAGGCACGCCGTGAGCAGCTCGATCTGCGTGCACAGGCAC
>CAIXRL010000242.1 GCA_903921835.1 Candidatus Eiseniibacteriota bacterium
CTCGACCTCGCCCAGCTCGTCCTGCCCCCACGACGCTCGCGGCGCTACCCCAGAGCGGTCAAGATCAAGATGAGCAACTACCCGAGGAAGCGGTGAGCCCGATTGAGCCCGATGCCGACCCTCGCTAACTTACCGGCATTGGGGCTAGGCGCTGACGCGGCCGGCCCGGCTCACGCGCCGGGCCGCACTTCCCAGCCGGAGCGCGCGGCGGCGAGCGCTCCGGCCAGCGCGGGCGTGCCCGCGACCGCCTGCAGGCGCGGCGCGATCCGCGCCCCGAACTGCGCGAGCGGGACGTCCTCCAGGATCTCGATCGTCTCGCGATCGTCCGCGGCGTTCGCGGGCAGCTTGCGACGCACGTCGAGCACGCGCCGCGGTTCGGCCTCGAACGCCAGCCGTGCGAGTGCGCCCAGGACGGCCACCGCCACCTCCTCACCTCCCGCTTCCGACAGCGCATCCGTCCAGAACTCCACCATGGACGCGAACACCAGCGGCGAGGACGCGGGCCGGCCCGCCAGCCGGACGCGGGTCTCACGTGCGAGCGCGGCCCACGTCTGGCGCAGGATCGGCAGCGTGCGCCGGTCGCCCAGTTCGAGCACGCCCGCCAGCAGCCCCACGCGCGTGCCCTCGTCCTCGGCGTGCTCGGCCATGCGCAGCACCGTGCGCGGCCCGCTCAGCGGATCGCCGTCCTCGAGCGGGGACAGCGTCGCGTACGCGGTGGCCGCCAGCGTCACCACGGCCGGATCCGGCTCGTGCTGCAGGAACGGCAGCAGCGCCGCGAGTGGCGTGCCGCCCTCCTCCACCGCGGCGGTCACGCGATCGAGCAGTTCGAGCCGGTCCTGCGCCTCCACGCGCGCGGTCATGTGCGAGTACAGCTCGGCCAACACCGAAGCCGTGTCCCCTGCGCCGGTGTGCGCGAAGTAGAGACACTGCTGGAACACGACCAGCAGCAGGGAATCCTCGGAGAGCTCCGGCCAGCGCGCGGTGTCCGCGGCGATGGCGTTGAGCTCCTCCACCCAGCCGGTCGTGTCGGGCTCGTGGCCCTCCGCTGCCGCGGCGCGGGTGTGCCCCGGACGCGGGCCACGATGACGATGTTTCATGTCGGCTCCTGGAGGCGAACTCGGCGCCGTGCGCCCTTTCGGTCGGCGTGAGCGAAGCACGGGACACATGCCCTGCGGGGTTGGCGTAGCCGCGCGAGCAGGTGCCTACCGCGCCCCTGCGGAAACCGAATCCCCCGATGATCCCGGGGCGGAAACGCTCCAGGCCAGCTGCACGGCCGGGGGCAGGGACTGGATCCGATTCAGGAACGTCGCGACGCGCCACAGGTCGTCGTCGGGCAGCTGGTCCTGCCACCCCGCCATGCCCGTGTACCGGACGCCGTACTTCACGACGACGAAGATGTTGGGCACGGGATCGTGCACGCCGCGTTCGGCCAGCTGCGGCGTTGGCGGATAGAAGTTGTTCCGCCCCCAGGCACTGGGCTTGCCGTGGTCGCCGTGACAACCGGCGCAGTCCTCGCGGTAGATCTTCATGCCGCGCACGAGATCGGCGTCCGTGGCGACGCCCGGGGCCTCGAGGCCCTTCGCCAGCTTCTCGATCGCGGGATCGAGCGCCATGTTGGCGACCCGGCGCTCCCAGCCCGGCGGCCTGGCCGTGGCCTGGACCGGGAAGTGCCCCGTGAAGAGGACGGCGGCCGCGATCACCGGTACGACGAGAAGTCCGAGCACGAACCCGATCAAGCTCCTTGCCATGTCACGCTCCCGCGTTCCCAAGTCTGGTTGATGCCGGACCCGCCACGCGGCAGGAACCGCGCCGCGGCACTGCCGACCCGGCGGAGTGTGGACCGGAGAGGCGCCGGGGACAAGGGCACGTCCGGGTTGTGGCGCCGCCGGGTCACATTCTCTAGCCCGGACTATTCATGAACCGCCAGCCGAGAGTGCGAGATGTGCGTCAGCGGCAAGAAGATCGGCCGGCCGCTCCGGAACCGTGTTGGAGACACGATGAGGACAGCGGCCGGTCGAGCTTCGCAGCGGATGATGCGCAGATCGCGCTCGCAG
>CAIXRL010000243.1 GCA_903921835.1 Candidatus Eiseniibacteriota bacterium
ACCTATCTCCACAGCGACATCGAGACGCTGGACCGCGTCGAGGTGCTCAACAACCTCCGGCGCGGGACGTTCGACGTGGTCGTCGGCGTCAACCTCCTGCGCGAGGGACTCGACCTGCCCGAGGTGTCGCTGGTCGCGATCCTCGACGCCGACAAGGAGGGCTTCCTGCGCAGCGAGAGATCGCTGATCCAGACCGCGGGCCGCGCCGCCCGCAACGCCGGCGGCCGCGTGATCTTCTACGCGGACAGGATCACCGATTCGATGACGCGTGCCATCGGCGAGATGAACCGCCGGCGCACGAAGCAGCTCGCCTACAACGCCGAGCACGGCATCACGCCGCGCACGATCCTCAAGACGGTCGAGGAGATCCTGCAGGCCACCTCGGTCGCCGACGCCATCGGCCGCGGGGACACGAGGCGCGGCGAGACGATCACATCCGCGCTGGCGCAGGGCCCCGAGGAGCTGCTCGCCCGGCTCGAGGTCGAGATGCTCGAGGCGGCGAAGGCGCTCGAGTTCGAGAAGGCGGCGTCGCTGCGCGACCGCATGGACGAGATCCGCACCGCGCTGATCTACGCCGCGGGCGACGAGCCCGGCGCCGGCGATGGCCGGCGCGCGGCGCGGCCGGGCCGCGAGCCGCGCAGGATCGCGAGGCGGTTCGGGAAGGACCGGTGAGCGCCCCGCAGTCCGGTGTCGCCCGGAGCCCCGGGAGCGTCCGGGCGTTTCCGCGTGCGGCAGGTGCGCCGCGGGGGGCGCGAGCAGTATGCTCCGCCCGCGCTCTGCCCGGAGCGCGTCGTGCCCCTGACCCGCTCACCCGCGCAGCCTTCGCGGCCGCGTCTTCGATTGGACCCGCCTGACATGCTCGAATCCTTCCTGCCGCTCGTGAAGTTCGCGCTGTCCGAGGATGTCGGCACGGGCGACGTGACCACGCTCAACTCCGTGCCGTCCAACATCCACGCGCGCGCCGTGATCGTGGCCAAGGAACCCGGCGTGGTCTCGGGGCTCGAGATCGCGCAGATGACCTTTCGCGAGGTGGATCCGGCGCTGAAGTTCCGCGCCACGGTCCGCGACAGCGATGTCGTCGAGCCGGGCGTGGCGTGGGCGCAGATCACGGGCTCGGCCGCGAGCATCATGACCGCCGAGCGCACGGCGCTGAACTTCGTCATGCGCATGTCGGGCGTCGCGACGCTGACGCGCCGCTACGTCAAGGCCATCGAGGGCACCACGGCGCGCATCCTCGATACGCGCAAGACGACGCCGGGGCTGCGCTTCCTGGAGAAGTACGCGGTGCAGTGCGGCGGCGGCACCAACCACCGGCTCGCGCTGTGGGACATGTACCTGGTGAAGGACAACCACATCCGCGCCGCGCGCGGCCTGACCAACGCCATCGACCGCATCCAGCGCACCCGCCGCGACCTGCTGCTCGAGGTCGAAGTGGAGTCCATGGAGCAGTTGCAGGAGGCGCTGCGGCCGGAGGTGGACCGCATCCTGATCGACAACCAGCCGGTGGACGCCGTGCGCCGCGCCATCGCCGAGGTGGACCGCTGGTTCAAGGCGAACCCGCCGGACCATCCGCGCGCCCGCGCCGGCGCGCGGCGCTGGCCCGAGGTCGAGATCTCGGGGGGCATCAACCTCGAGACCATTCGCGCGTACGCCGAGACGGGCCCCGACTGGATCAGCGTCGGCGCGCTCACGCACTCGGCGCCCGCGCTCAACCTGAGTCTGGAGATCGAGGAAGTTGGCTGACGGCTCCTTCGACCGCGCACGCTTCACGTCGGCACTGCGGACGGCGCGGCTCGGTCGCGCGCTGATCGCGCGCGCCGAGACGCCCTCCACCAACGACGACGCGTGGGAGGCGCTCGCCCGCGGCCTGCCCGACGGCGTGACGG
>CAIXRL010000244.1 GCA_903921835.1 Candidatus Eiseniibacteriota bacterium
CGCCACGGCGCTCGCGATCGGTGCGGCCTCGACGAACGCCAGCGCCGCCTCGGCTCGCGCGGCGTTGGCCTGCGCGATCGCGGCGTCGGCGTCGGCGATCGAGAACACGTCCTCGTCCTCGCGGGCCTGCGCGGCGTCCGGCGCCGCGGCCACGAGCGCGGCCACGAGATCCGTCTCCGGCTCGACCGGCGCGTTCGACCGCGCGAGCGAGAGCGGCATGCCGCTCTCGGGATCGAGCTCCATCATCTCCATCTGCTCGGGCTCGCGGGCCGCGACCAGCGCGCGGAGTTCCTCGGGGCGAGGCAGCTCGCTCAGGTCGCCCAGCCCGAAGTAGTTCAGAAACTCACCCGTCGAGCCATAGAGCAACGGGCGGCCGACCAGCGTGGAGCGGCCCTTGATCGTGACCAGGTTGCGCTCGAGCAGCGTCGCCAGCACGCCGCTCGCGTCCACGCCGCGGATCGCCTCGATCTCGCTCTTGGTCACGGGCTGCTTGTAGGCGACGATCGCCATGGTCTCGAGCGCCGGGCGGGACAGGCGTGTCTTGCGCTTGCCGCGCAGCATGCGGGCGATCCACTCGTGCTGTTCGGGCGTGGTCGTGACGATCCAGCCGCCGGCCATCTGACGCACGGTGACACCGGCCTCGCGGGCGGTGTAGTCGTCGGCGAGTGAGGCGAGCGCCGCGGCGATGTCCTCCGCGGACGCCTCGAGGGCATCCACGATCAGGGCCAGCGTGATCGGCTGGTCCGAGGAGAACAGCAGGGCTTCAACCGCCGATCGCAGGTTCGATGGAGGCATGGGGTGTCTTTCCTTCCAGCAGCTTCGGCAGGATGAGAATGTCGGCGAAATTGGTTTCCTGCTCGATGATGATCTGGCCCATCTTGATCAGCTCCAGCAGGGCCATGAACGAGACCACGATCTCCATGCGCGAGCGGGCCTCGCCCATCAGCCTGGAGAAGAGCAGGCTGCCGTCCTCGGCCACGGCGCGCGCGATCAGCGACATCTTGTCCTCGATGTCCCAGACCTCGCTGCGCACTTCGTAGACGACGCGCTCGGGCCGTCGCGCGAGCACGCGATTGAGCGCCTCGAGCAGGTCGAAGAGCGTCGCGGGCGCCAGCGGCAGCGGGCCCGCCTCGTCCTCGGTCGGCACCATGCCACGTTCGAAGATCGAACGGCGCAGGCCCTCCTGCTCCTTGAGCGTCCCGGACGCCTCCTTGTAGAGGCGGTACTCGATCAGGCGCTGGACGAGCTCCTCGCGCGGATCGCCCTCGTCCTCGTCGTCGTCGGACTTGGGCAGCGGCAGCAGCATCTTGGCCTTGATGCGCATGAGCGTCGCGGCCATGACGAGGAAATCGCCGGCGACCTCGAGGTCGAGCAGCTGCATGATCTCGATGTACTGCAGGTACTGCTGGGTGATGTGGGCGATCGGGATGTCGTAGATGTCCATCTCGTCGCGCTTGATCAGGTGCAGCAGCAGGTCGAGCGCGCCCTCGAAACGCGGCAGCTTGAACGTCACGCCGGGCCGGGGCCGCACGAGCGGCTGGCCGTCGCGACTGCGCGCGGCCGGGCTCTCGACCCGCAGGTCGGGCGCAGGCTCGCCGTCGGCGGACGCCGCCGCGGTCGGGGCGTCAGCGGAGAGCCCGGCGTCGCCTGCGGGCACGCCGTCACCGGTGGACGCGGCGTCCGGCGCCTCGTCCAGCACGGGAACCTCGCCCGCTTCCACCGGGGACTGCTCGTCGCTCACGCGGGCTCCACGACGGACTTCACGCCCATCGCGCTCCGGACCATTTCCATCGTCTGGCGCGCTTCCTGGCGCGCGCGCTTCGTTCCATCGTTCAGCACGTCACGCACCGCGTCCGGGTCGCTCGCCCACTTCTCGCGGCGCTCGCGGATCGGAGCCAGCACCTCGGCCATGACGGCGCTGAGGCTCTTCTTGTCGGCCACGCAGCCCAGGCGGCCGGCGCGGCACTCGACCGCGATCGCCTCCGCCTCCGACGGGTTGAACTTGCGATGATATTCCCACACCACGCATCCCGTGTGGCCATCGCTTTCGTCGGCCTCGGGACGGCCAGGATCGTCCCTGCGCATCTTCTTCGGGTCCGTGTAGGCCTGCGACACCTTCTTCGCGAGGTCCTCGGCGGACTCGGCGAGCATGATCGTGTTGCCCACCGACTTGCTCATGCGGTTGCCGTTCACCCCGCGCAGGCGGGCGAACTCGGTCAGCTGCACCTCGGGCTCGGGGAACACCGGAGCGCGATCCTGGCAGTAGACGAAGTTGAACCGCCGGGCCAGTTCGCGCGTCAGCTCGACGTGCGGAACCTGGTCTTCACCGACCGGCACGTGCGTCGGCCGGTAGAGCAGGATGTCGGCCGCCTGCAGAACCGAGTAACCGAGGTGACCGTACGAGATGGTCTGCTCGTCCATGCCCAGGTCACGGATCTGCTCCTTGAGCGTGGGGATGCGCTCGAGGCGCGCCTTGCTCACGATCATGCTCAGCAGCAGGTGCAGCTCGGCATGCTCCTTCACCGCGGACTGCACGAAGATCACGCTGCGCGCCGGATCGAGGCCGGCGGCGAGCCAGTCGAGCACCATGTCCCAGCTGTTCTGCTGCAGGTGGGACGTGTCCTCGTAGCCCGTCGTCAGCATGTGCCAGTCGGCGACCATGTGGAAGTTGGTCCAGCCGGCGTCCTGGAGGCGCACCCAGTTCTCGAGCGCCCCCACGTAGTTGCCCAGGTGCAGCCGCCCGGTGGGGCGCATGCCGGACAGGATGCGGCCGGTCTTGGCGGGACGATGGTCGGACAACGCGGCGCCTCCCTGCAAGGTTGGGTGAAAGAGTGCCGGTCAGACTATCGAACGCAGCCAGTAGGGTCAAGAAGTCCGGGCTTCAAGTGATGCTTGAAGCTTGCGCTGCGCCTCAGGGGCGCACTTTCTGCCCCGCGCCCGCGCCCGTCTTGCGGGCCACCAGCAGCGTGAGATCGTCGGTCGGGCCGCGATCCCCCGCCCACTCGAGTACGGCGTCCACGACCGCCTGGCGGATCTCCGCTGCCGTCCGCGAGGCGTTGCGGCGCAGCACCTCCTCCAGGCGCGCTTCGCCGAACTGCTCGTGGGTCTCGTTCTCCGCCTCGGAGACGCCATCGGTGTACATGAGGAGCACGTCGCCGTCGGCGAGCGCGACAGGCCTTTCCTCGTAGCGCGCGTCGGGCAGCACGCCCAGCGCAACGCCCCCCTCGACCAGGCGATCCACGGTTCCGTCCCGGTGCAGCAGGATGGGCGGGTTGTGCCCCGCGTTGCTGAAGATCAGCACGTTGTGCTTCCAGTCGAGCACGCCGTAGAACGCCGTGACGAACTTGTCGCGCTCGATGCTCTCGTGGAGGAGATGGTTCGCCTTCCGCATGACCGCGCGCAGCGCATACTCGTTGCGGATCTCGGCGAGCAGCCCCATGCGGAAACCCGCCATGATGAGCGCCGCCGGGATTCCCTTGCCCGAAACGTCGGCGATGGCCAGGCCGAGGCGCGTCTCCGAGACGGGGATGAAGTCGTAGTAGTCGCCCCCGACCTGATCGTGCGTCAGCGTCGTGCCCGCGAGGTCGAACCCCGGCACGACCGGCGCCGACGAGGGCAGGAACGACTGCTGGATCTCGCGGGCGATCGCGAGTTCCTTCTCGAGCCGCCTCCGCTCGAGCACGTCCGCGGCGAAGCGCGCGCGCTCGACCGCAACGGCCGCCTGCGCCGCGAACGCCGAGAGCAGCTCGAGATGTCCGCCGTGATAGGCATCGTCGTGATCGCTCTCGAGGTTGAACACGCCGAGGGTGCGGCCCTCCATCACCATGGGCGTCGCGATCTCGCTGCGCGTCTCCAGGCGCGCTGCGACGTAGCGCGGGTCGGTGCGCACGTCGGGCACGATCACGGGCTCGCCCGTCTTGGCGACCCAGCCCACGATTCCCTGTCCGATCTGCAGCATGAACGCGGCCTCGGAACCTTCCGGATAGCCCGACGTACTCACGATCTCCAGCGCATGCGTGTCACGGTTCACCAGGTAGATCGCGACCGCGTCGTAGTCCACGACCTGGCGCAGCGACGAGAAGATCGCGGCGATGACCTCGTCCAGATCGAGCGGCGAGGCCAGCGCGCGCGTGATGTCGAGCAGCACTTCCTTCTCGAGCGCGCGGCGCTCCGACTCCTGGTAGAGGAGCGCGTAGTCGAGCGCGAACGCCACGCTCTCCGCCGCCACCTCGAGCCGGTCGAAATCCGCGTCGGTGAAGTCGCCCTCGCGCTTGTCGAGGCACTCGATGGCGCCGAACGGTTCGCCGCGACGCAGCATCGGCACCACCAGCGCGTTGCGAAACGACCGCGTGGCGCCGTGCACGTCGGCGGGCGGAGCCTCGCCGGCCGCCAGACGCAGCGCGCGCTGCCGCGTCATCACCCAGCCGGCGAGCCCCTCGCCCCGCGGCACGCGCTCCTCGCGCGGTTTGCCGCTGCCGTCCGGAAACTCGCGCGCGATCAGACGCTGCCCGCCACGCCGGGAGATCCAGATCCGGGCGCTGGCGCAGTCCACGAGGCGGCGGCACTGCCGGCTGGCGGGGCGCAGGAGATCGTTGAGATGGCCCGGGCCGTGGATGCCCTCGGGGCCCAGGAGCGCCTGCGCCGAGATGCGCGGCAGGCTGCCCTCGGGTGCGGCGGCGCCGGCGGGGGCCGCGGGAATATGCGGATCGGGTTGCACAGAGTCACGCTAGCACGCGATCCGGGGGCACGCCACCGCACGCCCCGGCGCCTCTCGCCCGGCACATCATGCAATCCGCGGGCAGATCGTCGCGCCGTCTGACACGCAACACTCCCCGGGAGGATGCCGGAGAACGACCACACTGGGCGACGCGAGCACCTGCCGGCGCACGGCCCGAACCCCCGGCCGGCTGTTCATCCGGGCGCTGGCTGAAGCCTGCAAGGCTGCCCGCCGGCCGGCGGTGACCGTCACGCCAGCGTCGCCACCGCGGGGCTGCCCGGGCGATCCACACCCCCGCGGGCACCGCTCACGAATCGCTCGGCAGTCGCGCCACTTTTCTGGCTCAGGGCGCGTCGTCCCGGGCCGATACCCACAGGGACATCATCCTTCCTCGCGGAGACCACGGATGGCCACGGAACCCAAGCGACTCGGCGACCTCCTGATCGAACGCGGCGTCCTCACGCCCGAGGACCTGGAGCGCGCGATCGAGGAGCAGAAGCGAACAGGACAGATGCTCGGCTCGGTGCTCGTGCGCCTCGCGCTCGTCGAGGAGTCGGTCCTGCTGGATTGCCTGCACAAGCAGCTCGGGCTGCCGCTCGTCGACCTCGAGGAGACGGTGCCGGACGAGCAGGCGCTCGCGGCGGTGCGCGAGGACATGGCCAAGAAGTACCTCGCCATTCCGATCGAGATCGAGGCCCGCCGCACGCTGGTCGTGGCGATGGCGGATCCGCTCAACGTCGCGGCGATCGAGGACCTGCGCTTCCATACGGGGATGTTCATCCGGCCCATGCTGGCCGCCGTGTCCCAGATCGCCGACGCGATCGAGCGCTACTACCACATCGACACCTCCATGAACGAGGTGATCCAGAGCATCATCGCGAGCGAGGAGGAGATCGTCGTCAGCGCCGTGGCGGAGGACGACGAGCGCCAGGCCATCGACGAGTTGCTCAAGGAGGCCGAAGGCCGCCCCATCATCCGGCTCACGAACTGGCTCCTGCGCCGCGCGGTCGAGGCGCACGCCAGCGACATCCACATCGAACCTCATCACAACGACCTCGTCGTCCGCCTGCGCGTCGACGGCATGCTCCGCGAGGAGCAGCGCCTCCCCAAGTGGACGCAGGGCGCCATCGTTTCGCGCATCAAGGTGCTCTCGAACCTCGACATCGCCGAAAAGCGCCAACCGCAGGACGGCCGCCTCGTCGCCGAGATCGGCGGCCACCGCGTCGACATGCGCGTCTCGACCCTGCCGCTCACGAACGGCGAAAAGGTCGTGATGCGCGTCGTGGACCAGACGCGCGCGAACATCGACATGGCCGCGCTCGGGCTCGCGGAGCGCGACCTCCAGCGCCTGCGCACCTTCCTCTCGCGGCCGCAGGGCATCGTCCTGGTCACCGGCCCGACCGGATCGGGGAAGTCGACGCTCCTGTACGCCGCGCTGCGCCACCTGCAGCACGTCACGCGCAACATCACCACGGTCGAGGACCCGGTCGAGTACCAGATCGAGGGCATCAACCAGGTGCAGGTGGACGAGAAGGCCAAGAAGACCTTCGCCGGCGCGCTGCGCGCCATCCTGCGGCAGGACCCGGACGTGATCATGCTGGGCGAAATCCGCGACCGCGAGACCGCGCAGATCGCGTTCCGCGCCGCCGTCACAGGCCATCTCGTGCTGAGCACGGTGCACACCAACGACGCCGCCAACGCCGTCACGCGCCTCATCGACCTCGGCCTCGAACCGTACATGGTCGCCTCGGCGCTGGTCGGCGTCGTCAGCATGCGGCTGGTGCGCCTGCTGTGCCTGCGCTGCCGCGAGTCCTACGACGCCGACGCCTCCATCATAAACCGCCTCACCGGCGGGAACGACCCGGACCTCCGCAATGTGCGCCTGTGGCGGGCGCCGGGTTGCCCGTCCTGCAACGGCATGAGCTTCTCTGGACGCACCGGGATCTACGAGGTGCTGGCGGTCGACGACAAGATGCGCACGCTCGTCCACCGTGGCGCGAGCGACCACGAGATCCGCACCGTTGCGATCGACGGGGGCATGCGGCCGATCGGCGAGGACGGACTCGCCAAGGTGCTCGACGGGCAGACCACGCTCGACGAGGTCACTCGCGTCGTCTACCTCGCCGAGCAGGGCGTGAAGGTGTGCGGCGGGTGCAACAGCATCATCTCCCAGGACTTCGAGTACTGCACGACCTGCGGTCACTTCGTCGGCGAGCACTGTGAGCGCTGCCAGCGTCGCGCGGACGCAGCGTGGACGTTCTGCCCCGCCTGCGGTCACGAGCGCGGGAACAGCAAGCCCGTCGCGACGGCCGCCAAAGACAGCCGGGTGATGCGCCTCTCCGAGGGACGGAGGCGCCATTCGTGATTCCGCTCGCCCGGCGCACGGTCCGCAGTATCCACGAGGCGAGGCTGTTCGAGACGCTACTCGTGGGCCTCGCTGTGGCCCTGGTCAGCGCCCTGGTGCTGCGCGTGGTCGTGAACCAGCAGGCCTTCCTCGACGTCTACTTCCTGCCCACCGCGTGGGCATCCTGGCGGCTCGGCCGGCGGCGCGGCGCCGCGACCGCGCTCTCCTCGGCGGTGATCGTGCTCGGGGCGTCGCTCATGAATGACACACTCTTCGCGCACCCCGGCGCCGCGAGCTGGATGCGATGGACCGATCTCGGCCTGTGGGCGGGGTTTCTGTTCCTGACCGCCAACGCGGTCGCGTTCCTCGCCGAGCGCGATCGGGCGCACATTGCCGAGGTGCGCTCGGTCTACACCGGCGTGCTCGAGATCATGGCCAAGTTCATCGACTCGATTGACCGCTCCACGGACGACCACTCGCGTCGCGTCGCGCAGCGCGCGATCGATACCGCACGCGGGCTCGGCATGCCCGAGCACGAGATCGAAACGCTCCGAATCGCGGCGTACCTGCACGACATTGGCAAGGTCGAGGTCAGCACGGACGTGCTGCAGAAGGCCGCGTCGCTCACCGCCGAAAAGCGCACCGAGATGGAACGCCACGTGGACTACGGCACCGGCATGCTGGAACGCCTGGGCGGCCTGCTCGAAGGCGTCGTGCCGCTGGTGATGTACCACCACGAGCGCTGGGACGGTCGCGGGTACAAGGGCCTCGCCGGCGAGGAGATTCCCCTCGGCGCGCGCATCATCGCCGTCTGCGACACGTATGACGCCATCGTCGCCGACCGACCCTATCGCCATGGCCGCTCGCACCACGAGGCGGTCGAGATCCTGCGCTCCGAGAGCGGCACGCAGTTCGACCCTGCTGTGGTGAACGGCTTCCTCGCTCTCTACCACGAGGACGCCGCGTCGGATTTCGGCGAATCGGGCCAGGCGCTCGCGGCCTGAACGCGCCGGGGCGCCCCGACGGCAAGGCGCAATCGCGTCGTGGCCGTCTCGCGTCGCGAGTGGCATCGCCGCAGTGCCGTCGCGGGTCGTTGGATCGGGCCACGCGCGGCGGGTACACTGACGCGCATGACGCTCATTCC
>CAIXRL010000245.1 GCA_903921835.1 Candidatus Eiseniibacteriota bacterium
ATCGGCCTTGAGCCCGCGCGGCTCGACGATGCACTCGTGCGCGATCGTGCAGTTCCTCCCCTTGTAGATCACCGGGTAGTGCGGGTCGAGCGCCTTCGCAACGTAGTTGGCGTTGAGGATCGCCATCTTGGTCGAGAGCGTCAGGCCCTCGGCGCCCACCATCATGATGTACATGAGCGAGATGGGCAGGATGCTGGCGCTGCCCCACGGCGCTGCGCTCACGCCGCCAATCGCCTTCGTTCCGCCGGTCGCGACCACCGCGTTGCCCGGCAGGAAGGACGCGAGGTGCTTCGCCACGCAGATGGGACCCACGCCGGGTCCGCCGCCGCCGTGCGGGATGCAGAACGTCTTGTGCAGGTTGAGGTGGCAGACGTCGGCGCCGATGTCGCCGGGGCGGCAGAGCCCCACCATGGCGTTCATGTTGGCGCCGTCCAGGTACACCTGGCCGCCGTGCTGGTGCACGACCGCGCAGATCTCGGTGATCGCGTCCTCGAACACGCCGTGCGTCGAGGGGTAGGTCACCATGAGCGCCGCCAGCTTCGCGGCGTGCTGTTCGGCCCTGGCCTTCAGGTCCGCGACGTCGATATTGCCGTTGGCGTCCGTCCTGACCACGACGACCTCCATTCCCGCCATGACCGCGCTCGCGGGGTTGGTGCCGTGCGCCGACTGCGGGATGAGGCAGACGTTGCGGTGTCCCTCGCCGCGCGACTCGTGCCAGGCGCGGATCACGAGCAGGCCGGTGTATTCGCCCTGCGAGCCCGCGTTCGGCTGCAGCGACACGGCGCGAAAGCCGGTGATCTCGGCGAGCGCGCCCTCGAGCGTGTCGAACAGCGCGCGGTAGCCCTTCGCCTGGCCCGCCGGCGCGAACGGGTGCAGACCGCCGATCTCGGGCCACGTCACCGGGAACATCTCGGCCGCCGCGTTCAGCTTCATCGTGCAGCTGCCCAGGGCGATCATGGAGTGCGTGAGCGAGAGGTCGCGCGACTCCAGCCTGCGCATGTAGCGCATCATCTCGGTCTCGCAGGCATACGCGTGGAACACCGGGTGCGTGAGGAACGCACTCGTCCGCGCGAAGCGGGCGTCGAAGCGGGCGTCGCCGGGCGCGCTCTCGGGCGCGATGCCGGGGTCCTTGCCGCCGTGGAACGCCGCCAGCAGGTCGGCCAGGTCGGCTGCGCTCGCCAACTCGCCGAACGAGACTCCGATCGTGCCATCGTCCAGGTAGCGCAGGTTGATGTGGCGCGCCTCGGCGGCCGTGCGGATCGCGGCCGCGTCGCCTGCGGGCCGCACGTGCACCGTGTCGAAGAACTCGTCCGCGAGCACGGTGTGCCCGAGCTTGCGCGCCCCGGCCGCGAACGCCGCGGCCAGCCGGTGCACGCGCGAGGCGATGCGCGTCAGGCCATCGGGCCCGTGCCAGGCCGCGTAGAAGCCCGCCATCACGGCGAGCAGCACCTGCGCCGTGCAGATGTTGCTGGTCGCCTTCTCGCGACGGATGTGCTGCTCACGCGTGCCGAGCGCCATGCGCAGCGCGGGGCCGCCGTCGGCATCCTTCGAGACACCGATGATGCGGCCGGGCATCTGGCGCTTGTACTCGTCCTTCGTGGCGAAGAACGCGGCGTGCGGACCGCCGTAACCCATCGGGACGCCGAAGCGCTGCGCGCTGCCGACCGCGACGTCCGCGCCCCACTCGCCGGGAGGAGCAACCAGCGTGAGCGCGAGCAGGTCGGTGGCGGCCACGACGAGCGCGCCGGCCGCGTGCACCCTCGCGGCGAGCGCACGGTGATCCTGCAGCGCGCCCAGCGTGTTGGGGTACTGCACGAGCACGCCGCACACGGTGGCGTCGAGCGTGAAGGCGGAGGGCGACTGAACCCGGACCGTGATCCCGCGGGCGCGGCCGCGCGCCTTCACGACATCAATGGTCTGCGGGTGGCAATCGTCGGCGACCAGGAACGTGCCGCGGCCACTCAGCGTGGCGTGCGCGAGCTGCATGGCTTCGGCGGCCGCGGTGCCCTCGTCGAGCAGGGAGGCGCTGGCGACGGGCAGGCCGGTCAGGTCGCCGACGACGGTCTGGAAGTTGAGCAGCGCCTCGAGGCGGCCCTGGGCGATCTCGGCCTGGTAGGGCGTGTAGGCGGTGTACCAGCCCGGGTTCTCGAGGATGTTGCGCTGGATCACCGCGGGCGTGTGCGTGCTCGAATAGCCCATGCCGATGAAGCTTCGCCAGACCTCGTTGGGCGCGACCAGCCGCCGGAACTCCGCGAGCGCTTCCTGCTCCGACATGGCGGGAGGGAGCGCCAGCGCGCGCGCGAAGCGGATGTTCGCGGGGACCGTGGCGTCGATGAGGGCGTCGAGCGACGGGTAGCCGAGCGTCGCGAGCATCGCGCGCACGTCCGCGTCGGAGGGCCCGATGTGGCGGGGAACGAACGAATCGGGAACCGGAAGCGGCGTCACTGGAGAGCTCCTGTGATGGGCGGGAAACGTACCCGTGCTTGCATGAACACGATGTGGGAAGGCGGCTGCGTGAACCTAGCAGGTGAGGGCAGTCCGGGCGAGGCGCGCGTTCCCTGCTGCGCGTTCACTGCGCTGCCCGCGCGGCCGATGCGCGTGCCGCGCCGGGCGCGTGCCGGCGCGGCTCCGGCGGAGGATCGCGCGCGCGTGCCGGTGCGCCGGTCCCCCGGCTACGGTCCCGCGTCGCCGGTCGCGACGAACGCACCCCAGTAGAGCGGGGACGTGTCGCGGCCCGACCGGCGGCGCTCGCCCAGCACGGCCAGCCCGGCTTCGTGCAGCGCGGCCGAAACGTCGAGGCCGCGTTCCAGCCACGCGACGTAGAACGAGTGCATGTACACGCGGGTCGCGCGGTCGTCGGCGCGCCACAGGCTTGCCACCACGCTGCCGGCGCCGGCGACGGCGAACGCCCGGCGCAGGCCGAGCAGCCCTTCGTGCCCCTCGATCGTTCCCAGCCCGGTCTCGCAGGCCGAGAGCACCACGAGCCGTGCGCGAGAGAGATCGAGCGCGCCCACTTCCTCCGCGCTCAGGATGCCGTCGTCCGGCGCGTCAGGTTCGGGCGTCGCGCCGAGCGCTTCGGAGAACACCAGGCCGGAGCGCAGCAGCGGGCTGTCCTGCCCCGCGGCCGGAGGTGCGAAGTCGTCTCCGCGGCTGCCGCGAGCCTGCCGGGCTCCGTCCGTCCCGGAGCAGTGCAGGAAGAACCCGTGCGTCGCCAGGTGGACGAGGCGCTGACCGGCGCAGTGCGCCCGGAACGCGGCCTCGGTCGCGGTGGCACCCTCGTAGTCGAGACCCTTGCCGTGCCGGGGAGCGTCGCGCCAGAGCGCGGCCACGTCCTCGACCTCGAGCGCCGACGCCGGCAACTCGCTCAGCCTTTCCGTGCGCAGGAACTCGCACGGTGCGCCGTCGTTTCGCTGGCCGGCCGCGCCCCGCGCTGCATCGAGCGCACGCGCGGCGTCCGGGGCGATGTGAGTGGAGGCGGGGCTCATCGCCAGCAGGCCGCCGCCGGGCGGCGCCTGCGCCGAGCCGCGCACGATGTCCCGCTCCGCGGTCAGCAGCACCTCCGCTGGCAGTTCCTCGATGAGATACCCGCTGCCCGATCGCGACGGCAGGGCCGACAGGTTGATCAGCTGCAGCGTGCCGTCGAGCACGATCAGAATCCGCTTCGCTCCCTGGATGCGCGGCGCCAGCGGGTCCCACGCCCTGCGGCGGATGGAGTCGCCCAGGGCGCGCACGCGGGCCGCGGCCGTCGGGCCACCACCCGGCGCGAGGAGCAGGGCCCGTCGCCAGGCGGCCACGAGGGAATCGACGGCGACCGAGGACCCGAGGGCCACGACCGCGGGCGCGTCCTCCTCGGCGCGCATGACGAACGCCAGCAGTGAGGGACGGTCGGCGCGCCGGGCGGTGTCCAGCGCGCGATAGACTCCAGTGTGGGGCCGGCTCGGCGGCGCGGGTTCGGCGTAGCCCGCGTAGGCGATCAGCACGTCCCCTGGGCGCAGCGCCGCGCGCACCTCGGCGAGGCCGGCGCCCTGGATGGCGTTGTCGCGGCGGAAGCGTTCGCTGCGCCTGGCGACTTCGCGCTCGAGACTGTCCCGACGCACCCGGGCCCGGGCCAGCGTGGAGCGCATGCGGCCGTCGTCGGGAGGCGTGGCGAAGTCCAGTTCGGCGAGCCTCTGGCGGGCTTCGGAGAGCGCACCGGCCAGCGTCGTCAACGTCGAGTCGCCGGCGGACACGATCGCTGTCTGGCGGCTTGCCATCTCGTCCAGTACGAGCGCCCGTGAACGGATGAACGCGTCCCAGCAGCGCGCGCGCGCCTCCGGGATGCGCGTGCGAGATGCCAGCGCCAGGATCATGTCGAGGGCCGACTCGCGCGAGCGGGACAGCCGCCGCGCGTCGGTGTCGGAGAGCGATCGCAGGTCGAGGCGCAGTTGCGTCCGCAGGATGCGCTCGCCCTCGAGCGCGTGCTCGAGGGCTCCGGCTTCATCGCCGTGCCGAAGCAGCAGGCGGGCGAGGCGGACGTGGAGGTACCCGGAGAACGCGTGCTCGGGGCCGGCCAGCCCTTCCACCAGGTCGAGCGCGAACGTGTAGTAGCCGGGTTCGTCGATGGCGCCGCCCACGCCGTCGATCACATCGACGATCGTGCGGATCGAGATGCCGGCGCCCGAAGGGAGCAACCTCTGCACGGGCGGGAGCTCCTGTGCGGCGCTGTCGGTGCGTGCCACCACGGGCCGCCGGTAGCGGCCATACACGTCGCTGGCGTGGACGGCCGTCCCCATGAACAGCAGGGACGGGCTCAAAACGGCGACGAGGAGTGTCCGCAGGCGGGGCATGGAGGTCGCTCGATGCGAAAGAGGAAACCCGGCAGCGCCGTTGCGCGGGCGCTGCCGGGCCGTGCTTGGCGGGGCTACCTCTTGTCCGGGACGACGAGCCTCACGATGTCGCCCATCTTGATGCCCTTGCCGCCGGAGAGGATTACGCACACCGAGTACTTCTCTTCCACCTTGGTCACCTTCAGCTGGCCGTTGTCGGTCGCCTCGTAGCCGAGACAGTTGTTGGCGTCTTCCGGGTCGGGGATGCACCCGCCCTTGCTGGAGAGATCGAGCACCATGCCTTCCTTCACTCCCATGTTCCGGCCACCGTCGATGTAGACCCTGTCACCCGACGAGCGCGAGACCAGTCCCTCGTAGGGGATGTCCTCGAACTTGGTGCCGATGATATAGCCCGCCTTGTTGGCGGCGGCCTTCATCGCGTCGGACAGCGACGCCTTCACCTCGGTGTTGATCAGGCCGCCTGCACCGACGACCCCGTGGGTGAGTCCCTTGACGACTCCCATCCCGAACCCGGTGCCCTTCGACTGGGAGGTGCCGTCGACGAAGAAGTCCTGCTTCACTTCACCCGTGGAGGCGCTGACCATTTCGATCTCGAGGCGTACGAAGGCCACCGTCTTCGACATGTTGAGACCGCCGACGCCGAGGGTGGTCGCGCCGATCCCGCCGCCCATGAGCTTGATGTCCCGGCTCTCCTTGTTGGGGTCCGCCTCGATCACCGAGGCCCGGATCTCGTAGGTGGCTCCCAGCATCTTCCCGGACTTGACCTCGGTCTTCTTGTCGATGACGCCGCCGTCCTTGGCCAGGTCCTGCTCGCCCCTGGCATCCGCGAAGGTCTCGGAGCGCGTCACCAGCGTGAAGCGCCCCGTGCCCATGAGCGCCTGGCGCACGGAGGCGTCCGCGGATTGCAGCGCGTCGGGTCCTCTCTCGCCGGGCTTGTTGGCCATGCTGGAGAACAGGCGGACCCACTCGTTCTGGTATTCGCGGCTCTCGATATGCTTGCTCTCGGTCTGCTTGACGGCGATGCGCGGCTTGTAGCCGTCGAACTTCGTGTAACCCACGTTCACCCAGTCACTGTCCTTGAGCGTCTTCAGGTCCGGGATCTCCCGCTCGCCCTTCCTGGGGTCGTTCAGGACGGGTCTCCACGCCCCATCGGCGTGCGCGAGCAGCGGGAGCGCAGTGCAGGCACCAGCGAGGGCGAGCGCCAGGATCGCGGTCCGGGGAAGACTCGTGTGACGGTGGTTCATGGCACGGCTCCTTGGGGTGTTGGGTCGAGCGACCTCGGTTGAATCAATGTCTCCGCGTACAGCCATGTCGTCGCGGGCACGGGCCGGGTGTGACGGCTCCCGGCGCGGCGCCGGGCCAAGCCCGGGCGGTTCATGAGTCCGCGGGTTGCGAGCGCGAGCTGCGCGCCGTCGGGTGCTCAGCCCCACCGGCCGCCGTCCTCAGCGTGTCCACGGCGCGGTTGCGGAGCGGCCGGACGATCAGGGCCACCCAGCGAAGGCGGGTTCGGCTGCCACACATCCCGCACTCTCGGCTCGCGGTTCAGGAATACTCCGGGCTAGTGCGGGGCGTGCTCCACCCGGAATCTCTCGACGGCATTGTGCGACCGGTGGGAGGGATCCTCGAACACGTATCGGACGACATATTCGCCGGTCTCCGCCCGGCTGGCCGGGAAGGTCACGATCGTGGGCTGGGCATCCAGGTTCCCGGCCTGGCAGTGGACCGTCATTTCACGCCCCGACGGGAGCACGATCGTGATCGTGACGCGCGCCGCAGCGGGCACGCCGAGGCCGAGTCCCTCCGGGTGGACGATCTGGAGTGCACGCTGATCGTCCTCGATCACGTGGCGGGATTCGGAGGGCGCGCCCGCGGGGCCGGGATGTGCATCACCCACGCCGCGGGAGGATGCGTTGTCGCCCAGCACGATCTGGGCCGCCAGCAGCACTTCGGCCTGGGATGCGCCGCCCGGGGGCTCGGTGTTGTTCGCGGCGAGGAGCTCGGAGGGAACGGTGGCGGAGGCGGGCGCTCCCGGCTGGGGGGACGGTGGCCGTACGGTTTCCCCCGGGGCGATGCCAGGGGACTTCGCGGGGGGCGGCGACGTTCGTGTCGCCGCATTCGGTGGTTCGGGGCTGGTCTGGACCTGGTTCGTCGCCACCTGGGCCAGCTCCTCGGCGGACTTCATGAAGGCCGGGTGCCCTGCAACCAGAAGGGCGGCGCACGCCGCGGTGGCCAGCCCGCCCCATCCCGTCAGCATCCACTCGCGCAGGTTCAGCCTGCGCGGGGTGAGACGAATGACCCTCGCCGGGTTCGCCGGCCCGGCCAGGCCCGGCGAGCGGGCGGGTGACGACACGGCCTCGGCGCTCAACGCCACGACGTGCCCGAGAAACTCGAGCCCCGCCCTGCATTCCGCGCAATGGCCGATGTGTGATTCGACGAGTTCCCGCTCGAGCCCGTGCAGGTGCGCCGAGGCCGCCGGCCAGCGCGCGAGGAGGTCCGCGGGAAGGTGTCCGCCCTCGTGCGGGTCCGATACGTCCACGTCGAGCATCTCGGCCTGCTGGCGGCAGTCGTCGCAGGCCTCGATGTGGGCACGGGAGGCGCGAACCTGCTCCTCATCGATGAGACCAGCCTGCCAGGCGACGTACCGTCGGATGGCGCGGGTGTGCTCGTCGCCGTGCGCGGAGGTCGTCATGACCGCTCCGTGCCCCGGCGTCTGACCCTGGCAGCCGTGCCCGGGCGTCGCCGCGCGTTCACGCCGTGCCTTCCATCTCGTTGAGCTCCTCGAAGACTGCCGCCAGCGCCGGGATCGTGTCCGCGGCCACGGCCTGCCGCAGCGCGTCGACACAGCGCTTCCACTGCTGGCGAATGGCGGCGTGCGAGCGCCCGAGGCGCTCCGCGACCTGGCTCCAGTCCAGCTCGAGGAAGTACTCCGAGACCAGCGGCAGGCAGGTGCTCTTGCGCGAGCGAAAGAACTCGATCACCAGGAATCGCGTGCGCGCCACGGGAGTGCCGAACTCCGACTCCGGAGCGACCGGCGCAGCCGCAGCCCCGTGCTCGTCGCCATCCAGGAGAGGATCGAAATGCCGCTTCCACGACGCCCGCCGGCGAACGTGGTCCACCCAGACGCGGTGGGAGATCGTGTTGAGAAAGGCGTCGAGGTTCTCGATCTGCGTCGTGCGGGACGCCTGGAAGGCCCGCAGGAGTGCCTCCTGCGTCAGGTCGTCCACCAGCGTGCGGTCTTCGAAGTGCACCCGCCCGGAGAACATCCTGTTCAAGGTCGCTCGGGCCACTTCCCAATCGATATGGAGCGTCTGCGGCACGCGGGGCACTCCTGCGGATCGAGGGAAGTCCGGCTGCCCGGCGCCGGGACAGCGAGTTCCAACTCAGCTCCATTGTGGGCTCCTCGACGGTTGCTGGTGGGTGAGGCCCTCCAGCGGGGTCGTCGCGCAGCCTGCGGCGGTGTGACGGTTCAGACGGGGGCAAAATACTAGCCCGGACTATTCAGTGCGCCGTGTGTCAACCGCAAGAAGATCGGCCGGCCGGACCCACCTTCGGTGGGTACCCCGGAACCGTGTTGTCAACACGATGAGGCCAGCGGCTGACCGGGCTTCGCAGCGGATGACGCGCAGATCGCGCTCGCAGGCGGCGGGCTCATGAATGATCCGGGTTAGGCGTTCGAGACATTGACCAGGTCCCAAGCCGGGGTTTGACGCGCAAACGCCTGTTGGCCGGCGCTCCTTGCGGCGTTTGCGCCTCGCGAGGGATTCGAGGCGAGTCACCATGAAGTCACTCTTTCGCGAGATGGCCCGCCTGCTCGACGGCGGCGAGAGCCTCGTGACGGCAACGATCATTCGCAAGACCGGGTCGGCGCCGCGTTCGGATGGTTCCAAGATGGTCGTCCGCGCGAACGGCTCGATCCTGGGTTCGGTCGGCGGTGGCCGACTGGAAGCCGATACGCTTCAACTCGCGAAGGAGCTCTTCCGGACGAAGCGCACCATCCTGCAGACGTTCGATCTCACCGGCGCCGATGCCGCGGGGACGACCATGATCTGTGGCGGGCGCGGGGAGATCCTGCTCGACCACCTCGACGCGGCGGAGGCCGACAACGCGGTGCTCTGTGCCCGCGCGGCCGAACGGCTCACGCAGGGTGGGGCGGCGTGGATGCTCACTTCGCTGGCCGCCGCCGGGGAATCCGAAGCTGTGGTGGGAAGGCACTGCCTGATCCTGTCGGACGGGTCGACGGTCGGCGCGACGCTTGGCGATCCGGCCCTTCTGGAGCGCCTGGTTTCCGCCCCGGGCCGGCGCTCCATTCGGCTGGAGGCGCAGGGCGATCGGCGCATCCTCGTCGAGCCTCTCCAACACGGCGGGCGCCTGCTGGTCTTTGGCGCGGGCCACTGCTCCCAGAGCCTCGCGCCGCTGGCCGAATCGGTGGGGTTCCGCGTGGAGGTGCTGGACGACCGCGAGGAGTTCGCGAGCCGGGCGTATTTCCCGGAGCCGACAGAAGTCGTGGTGCTGGAATCGTTCGCCCGGCTTCCGGACCTCGGCGTCGACGAAAGCTCGTACCTCGTGATCATGACGCGCGGGCACCTGAACGACATGATCGTGCTGGAGCAGTCCCTCAAGACGCGCGCAGGCTATATCGGGATGATCGGGAGCCCGCGGAAGCGGAACAAGATCTACGACGAACTGCTCAAGCGCGGCTTCACTCGCGACGACTTCGCGCGCGTCCATGCGCCCATCGGGGTCGAGATCCAGGCGGAGACGCCCGAGGAGATTGCGGTCAGCATCGTGGGTGAGTTGATCAGCGTGCGGGCCGGGCGCGAACAGCGTGCGGCCCGGAGGCTTCCGCTGTGATCGACTGGGAAGCCCAGTGGCGAGCCGGCCAGCGGCGGCACCCGCCCCGTCGGGGTCCCGGGGAATGGGCACAGCGCGCCGCTTCGCCGGGCTGGCATCCGGTCGACTCCGACTTTCCGGACCAAGTGCTCGAAGTGCTGGCGCCTCAACCCTCGTGGAGTGTGCTCGACGTCGGCTGCGGGACCGGCACGCTGGCTGTGCCGCTGGCGCCCCGGGTCGCCTCGGTCACTGCGATCGACTTTTCGGCGGGCATGATCGACGGACTCGAGCAGCGCTGTGCGCATGACGGAATCCAAAACGTTACGGCAATTCTCGCCGGCTGGGACGACGACTGGGACCAGCTCGGCATCGGGGTCCACGATCTCGCGATCGCGTCGCGGTCATTGATCGTGGACGACCTCGGTGCCGCCTTGCTCAAGCTCGATGCCGCAGCCAGACAGATGGCGTGCGTCATTCCGCCCGTGGGCGACGGGCCTCATGACCGACGGATCTTCGAGGCCGTCGGACGCCCATTCTGGCCGCGGGCCGACTACCTCACCGTCTACGGCCGGCTGCACGAGCTGGGAATCCACGCGAACATCCAGCTCATCACGCGCCGGGAGTGGGCGAGCTATCCCTCGCACGCAGCGGCGGCCGAGGGCCTGAAGTGGATGCTCCGCGAGACGACCGAGGCCGAGCGCGAACTGCTCCTCCAGTACCTCCGCAGGGTGCTGGTCGGGCACGAGGGCGGGTGGCGTCTCCCTGAGCCGCGGGTCATCCGTTGGGCTGTGATCTGGTGGGAGAAGGGTGGCAGAGCACCAGAGCCCGTGCGCGGGAGCGGCCGTGAAGGCGGTGAGCGAGCTTCGGAGCAGGAGGACTCGGAATGACTGTCGTGCCAATGGACGACTATGCTGCGCTCGTCGAACAGGCGGGGCGCTTTCACGGGCACGTCTGCCGCGGGATCGAGACGGGTATCCGTATGGCGATGGCCGGCCTCAAGCTGCTCGGCATCGAGGATCCCCGCGGCGCGGATCGCAAGAAGTTCGTCGTGTTCGTCGAGTGCGACCGCTGCGTGACGGACGCGATCATGGCCGCAACGGGCTGCTCTCCCGGCAGGCGCTCCCTCAAGGTCCTCGACTACGGCAAGATGGCGGCAACGTTCGTGAACCTCGAGACGAACCGCGCCGTTCGCCTGGTGTCCACCGGGGTGCGGGGAGAGGAGCTGCGGCCGGAAGTGGCTTCGATGTCCGACGAGCAGTTGTTCACGATCACCGACGTCGAGGTGACGCTTCGCCCCGAGGATCTGCCGGGGAAGCCGACGCGCCGGGCAGCGTGCGAAGCGTGTGGCGAGCGCGTGATGGACGGGCGGGAGGTCCAGCGCGATG
>CAIXRL010000246.1 GCA_903921835.1 Candidatus Eiseniibacteriota bacterium
AGGATCGGGCTCGGGCATCGGGGCCGCGCCAGCCTCGTGCTCGAGGCGGCCGGCCGGGCCGCGCACACGTCGCGGCCCGAGAACGGGATCAACGCCGTCTACCGTCTGGTCGAGGCTATCGGCCGCATACGGAACATGCCCCGACGCGCGGACGAGCTGCTGGGGTGGGGACACATCGAGCTGGTCGAGGTGTCCTCGCAGCCCTTCCCGGGCAGCGCGATGGTGCCGTACCACGCGACGGCGCGTTTCGATCGGCGACTGGTTCGGGGCGAGACCCGCGCGAGCGTGCTCGGCGAGATGCGCGCGGCGCTCGCCGGGCTCGAAGGCATCTCGGTGCGCCTGCACGAGGGCGCTTTGCGCTGCCACACCGGACGCTCCTTCACCGTCGAGGCCTTTCATCCGGGCTGGGCCATCGGCTCGGACTCGGAGTTCGCTCGCCGCGCCGCGCACGCTCTCGACCACGCCGGTCTCGCGCACGATGTCTTCTACGCGCCGTACAGCACGAACGGCACGGCGACGGGCGGCGTCGCCGGCATTCCGACGCTCGTCTACGGCGCGGGCGAAATCGACGTGGCGCACGCCGTGAACGAGAGCGTCGCGGTGGCGGAGCTGACCCTGGCGGTGCGGGGCTATCAGGCGCTTGCGCGGGGGCTGTCGGGGTGAGGCGGTCCGCATCCTTGCCGCCGCACGTGCCGGTTGCCCGGCGGGTGATCGGCGTGCGGTGTTCGCGTTCGTGGTTCGAGCCGTCGCGGCGCCGGTCCGACATGGACCGTGAGCCGTCGCGGCGAGTGTGACGGGCGATGGTCTCGCGGCTCGGCGACGAGACAGGTCTGGCTGCCTATAGCCCGGAGTATTCATGAACCGCCAGCCGAGAGTGCGGGATGTGCGTCAGCAGCAAGAAGCTCGGCCGGCCGCGCCGCAGCCGTGTTGTGGACATGATGAGGACAGCGGCCGGGGCGAACTTCAGGGTACCCACCGGAGGTGGGTCCGGATGACGCGCAGATCGCGCTCGCAGGCGGCGGGCTCATGAATACTCCGGGTCAACCCCACTCGCCGCCCAGGAAGACCTTCCGGGTCAGCCGTTCCACGGCGGAAACCCCGGCCTGCAGCTCGGCACGCCTGCGGTTCACGTCCGGATTCCCGCTCGTCTGCATGGCGAGCGCGTCGGCGCACCGCTCCCTGAGGGGCAGGCGCTCGTCGCGCCGCCCCAACCGCGCCAGCAGCGCCTGCGCCCGCCGAATCCGCCGCAGCGCATCCGCGATGTGTCCGCGGGCGCGCTTCACGTCCATCGCGCCACGCCGCACGTCCGCCAGCAGCCGGCACTCGAACGTCCTGCAGCACTCTGGCCGGTGCGCGTAGATGCCGCAGTGTGTCCCGCGCAGGGCAGCGCATGGCTGCAGCAGCAGGCCGCCCTCCGCGTCGTCGTCCTCGACGTCCAGGCCCATGATCTCCAGGCGGGTGGCCTCCGCCTGGCCGGCCAGCTCGACATCGACGAACAGGGAGCCGTCGCAGCAGAGTCCGCATCGCGTGCACAGCGTGTCCGTCAGGCTCGGGATCATGCGGGCACATTGGCGGATCGCGCGGCCCGGCACCAGCGTCCGTGCCGTCGACCCTGCGAATCCGGGGGCACTCGTCGCGTAAACTGCCGCGTTGATGCATCGGTCGGAGACGTTTCCCTTCCTGATGCGACGCCTCGCAGGCGATCCTCTTTCCGGCGAGCGGAGCGGCCTGCCACGCGCCACGGGAACCTTCTCGCCGCTCCTGTCGTAGACAAGTCGAACCATGCAGTCGCACCTGACCAGCGAACGCACGAGATCATGGAGACCGCGGACGATGAAGCGAGGAGTTCTGTGGGTGGGCGCCGCAATCGTGGTGGTGGGCGGCATTGTCGCGGGCATTACCGTGCGGGCGCGCGAGCACAAGGGGCTCGAGGTCCAGACCGCGAGGGTGAGCCGGCAGAGGATCGTACAGAAGGTCAGCGCCACGGGCAGGATCCAGCCCCGGACCCAGATCAAGATCAGCGCCGACGTGAGCGCGAAGATCAACAAGCTGGCCGTCGTGGAGGGCCAGTGGGTCGAGAAGGGCGCGTTTCTGGTCGGGCTGGATCGCGAGCGCTACCTCGCCGCCGTCGAGAGCGCGGAGGCCAGCGTGCGATCCGCGCAGGCGAACGCCACGCTCGTCCGCCAGAACATGGAGCAGGCGCAGAAGGAGCTCGCGCGGTCGAAGGAACTGCTGTCCCGGGAGATGGAGTCGCCGTCCGATTTCGACACCCGGCAGACCGCGTACCAGGTCGAGGTGGCCCGGTACAAGTCCGCGCTCGAGCAGGTCGCGCAGGCGCGGGCGGCGCTGAAGCAGTCGCGTGACGACCTGTCCAAGACCACGATCTACGCGCCCATGTCCGGCACCGTGAGCGCCCTGAACAAGGAGGAGGGCGAGATCGCCCTCGGCTCCCAGTTCCAGGCGGACGTCATCATGGTGATCGCCGACCTCTCGGTGATGGAGGCACAGGTCAACGTGGACGAGAACGACATCGTCGCCGTCCGCACCGGCCAGCCGGCCGAGATCCAGGCCGATGCCCTGCTCGACCACCCGCTCAAGGGCGCCGTGCGCGAGATCGGCAGCAGCGCCAACTCCTCGGCCGCGGGCACCAGCGAGCAGAAGACCGAGTTCGAGATCAAGATCGGGATCGCAAACCCTCCCAGGACGCTGCGGCCCGGCATGACGGCGAGCGCGGACATCGTGACCAGGACCAACGACCACGCCCTGAGCGTGCCGCTCCAGTGCGTCGCGCTGCGCACCGTGGACCAGCTCGTCACCCGGGGTGGAAAGCACAAGCAGGCCGAGGCGAAGTTCAAGCCCGACAAGGACGGCTTCGTCGAGACCGTGTTCTGCATCGAGCAGGGCAGGGCCGTTGCCCGGCAGGTCAGGACCGGTATCCAGAGCGACGAACTGATCGAGATCCTGGATGGCCTCCACGAGGGCGACGAGGTCGTCACCGGCAGCTACCGCGCGATCTCCAAGGACCTCGAGAACGGGGCCGTGGTGCGGATCAACAACGCGAAGAAGCCCGAGAAGCCCGGCGCGAGCGGATCGCGGGGCTAGGATGGCAACGCCGTCCAGCGTCCGCGAGTCGCTCGGCATCGCGCTCCGCGCGCTCCTGGCCAACAAGGCCCGTGGCGCCCTGACGACGCTGGGGATCGTCATCGGCATCGTCGCGGTCGTGACCACGATGACCGCCGTGAACGGGCTGCAGAACCGCTTCCGCGAGAGCTTCTCCGCGGTGGGCACGGACGTGATCTACGTGTCGCGCATGCCCTGGGTGGTGATGAACGACTTCTTCCTTTACCGCAATCGCCCGAGACTCGACCTGCGCGAGGCCCGCGAGCTGGAACACCGGTTGCGCGGGAAGGCGCTCGTGAACCCGTCCGTGGACAGCCGCCTGGACGTCAAGTACCGGTCCGAGACGATCGAGGCCGTGACCATCATCGGCACGACCGAGAAGCAGGTGCAGGTCTCCAGTGCGCAGCCGCAAGGCGGGCGGTTCCTGCTGCCGTTCGACGTGACGTACAGGAAGAACGTCTGCGTGATCGGGAGCGACATCCGCGACGGGCTCTTCCGGGGCGCGGATCCCGTCGGGAAGACGCTCAAGATCGGCCGCGGCGACTTTCGCGTCATCGGGGTCATGGAGAAGCAGGGGGGAAGTTTCCTCGGCGGCCCCAACTTCGACCGGCAGATCTACATCCCGATCACGTCTCACGTGAAGGCGTTCGGTGGCAGCAGGGGGCAGGTGGACGTGAACGTCGCGATCAAGGCGCCCACCCAGGAGGCCATGGCGGATCTCGAGTACACGGTGATCGGGGAGATGCGGAAGATCCGGACGCTGCGGCCCTCCCAATCCGACAACTTCTCGATCAACAAGCTGGACACCCTGGTCGGCAGCTTCAACAGCGTCATGGGCGTCGTGCTGCTGGTCGGGCTGCTGGTCACCAGTATCTCGCTGTTCGTCGGCGCGGTGGGCGTGATGAACATCATGCTGGTGTCGGTCACGGAGCGGACGCGCGAGATCGGCATCCGCAAGGCGATCGGCGCGACCCGGAGCAGCATCCTCCTGCAGTTCCTGTTCGAGTCCTCCACGATCTGCCTGCTCGGCGGGCTGGTCGGGATCGTCCTCGCGGCGATCGTGACCGCGGTCATCAACGCCACGCTGATGCCGGCGAGCCTGTCGCTGCCCATCCTGGGCATCGCCATCCTGGTCTCGATCCTCGTCGGCGTCGTGGCCGGCGTGGCGCCCGCGTACCGCGGGGCCCGGCTCGACCCCATCGAGGCGCTCCGCCATGAGTGAGCCGGGAGGACGCACGCGTGCGATCGCTTGATACGCTGTTCATGTCGCTCGACGCGATCCTGGCCAACAAGCTCAGGACCGTCCTGACGCTCGTGGGCATCGTCGCGGGCGTCGCGTCCATCATCGCCGTGATGACCGCCATTTCGCTGGTCCAGGCCACGATGGAGAGGGAGATGAGCGTTCTCGGCGCGCAGACGTTCCAGGTCCAGAAGTGGCCCGCCGGCGGCTTCACGTCGGACGCCCAGCGGCGGCGGGCGATGCTCAGGCCGCCGCTGACACTGGAGAACGCCGCCGCCATCCGCAGCCAGGTCCCCACCGTGGACCTGGTGGGCTCCGAGATCTGGGACTTCGGCTCCGTGGTGCAGTACAGGGGCGAGACCACCAATCCCAACATCTCGATCGTGGGGGGCACGCCCGAGTACGCACCCAACAACACGCACTTCGTCGGGCTGGGCCGGAACCTGTCGCCGATGGACGTGCGCAGTGCCAGCCGGGTCGCCGTCATCGGCCATGCGATCGCAGGGAAGCTGTTCCCGTTCGCCGACCCGATCGGGCGGGACGTGCTCGTCGACCATCGCAAGTACGAGGTGGTGGGCGTGTTCGACGAGAAGAAGTCCGCCTTCGGAGGGGGTTTCGACAACTACGTCCTCGTCCCGGTCACGACGTTCCTGAACATCTACGGACCCACGGACCGTCAGGGCATGACCCGCTCGGTCAACATCACCGTGCGGGTGAAGCACCCGGAATACATGGCGGACGCGATCGAGCAGACGCGCATGGTCCTGCGGCGCGCCCGCGGGGTCCGGGCGAGCGAAGAGGACAACTTCGACTTCTTCAACAGTGCGAGCATGATCACGGAGTTCAACAAGATGAGCCAGGGGGTCAAGATCGCGGGTTTCGTCATCGGCATCATCGCGCTGCTCGTGGCGGGGATCGGGATCATGAACATCATGCTGGTTGCCGTGACCGAGCGGACCCGTGAGATCGGCCTGCGCAAGGCGCTGGGGGCGAGGCCTGCGAGCATCCGGACGCAGTTCCTGCTGGAGGCCGTCGTGCTCTGCAACATCGGCGGCGTGGTGGGCGTGCTGGTCGGCTTCGGGCTCGGCAACCTGGTCGCCGTGTTCGCGCACTTCGATCCGCACGTTCCGCTGGAATGGGCCGGGATCGGGCTCGCCTTCTGCTCGGCCGTCGGGATCGCCTTCGGCATGCTGCCCGCGATCCGTGCCTCGAGGCTGAACCCGATCGAGGCGCTGCGCTACGAGTAGGGGGTGGAGGCGTTGCGCCCTCCCCCGGCCGGGTCCGGCTCAAATCTGCGTCTAAACACGAATTTGGTTCCTTGAGCCGCCCGCCTTGTGCTACACGTGGGGTCCTGAGTCCGTGCTCGTGCCCGCCCACCCGAGAGGAGCCGCCATGCCCACGTCCGCCGCCATCCGCCAGTACTTCGCCACGCTTGCCACCGCCGCCTGCCTCGTGCTGGTCACCGCCTCAGGGGCGCGCGCACAGGTCTGGACGGAGACCGGCGATGCCGGGGATTTGATCGCGACCGCCCAGGCCACCGTCGGGACGGGTCCGATCACCACCATCAACGGTGACCTCTCGTCGCCGGCGGACGTGGACGTGTACTGCGTCCAGATACCGGTGGTTCCGCCGGCCGGACTGCCGCTGGTCCAGTTGCAGTGTGCCGTCACCCAGGGCCCGAACGTGTGGCTCTTCGATGCCACGGGCAATGGAGTGTTCTCGGGCGCGACCTGCTCGGCCGGTGCGAAGACGATTCTCGCACCCAACGTCTCGCTGGCTCCCGGCACGTACTACATCGCGGTGTCGTACTACGGGGTCGATCCGCAGGCGGGAGCGGGTGCCATCTGGCTTTCCGGCCCGCCCAGCCAGCGCGCTCCCGACGGTCCCGGCGCGGCCGGTCCGCTCACTGGCTGGGCGGGCACTCCGGTTGTCACGGGCATCAACCCGTACCAGATCCGCCTGTCGTTCACGAGCTACTGCGGCGCCCCGACGCCGGCGCTGCGCTCCTCCTGGGGCACGCTCAAGAGCGTCTACCGGTAATCGCGCCGGTTGCCCGGCGCGGGGGTGGTTCCGCGCCGGGCGCCTGGCGTTCACCCGCGGAGCGCAAGCCCTGTTGCCCGGGCCGGCGCGCGTCGGCAGTATCCGCCTCGCGCATCCGGCCCTCGCGCTGCGCCCCGCGCGCCGGTCCTGACGATTCCCGCGGCATCCCGCCCGCGGGAATCCCTTCGTGCGTTGGCGGGTCGGCCGAAGTCACTAGAGCCCGGACTATTCACGAACCGCCAGCCGAGAGTGCGGGATGTGCGTCAGCCGCAAGAAGATCGGCCGGCCGCGCCGGAACCGTGTTGCAGACACGATGAGGACAGCGGCCGGTCGAGCTTCGCAGCGGATGACGCGCAGATCGCGCTCGCAGGCCGCGGGCTCATGAATAATCCGG
>CAIXRL010000247.1 GCA_903921835.1 Candidatus Eiseniibacteriota bacterium
CGTTCAGGTCTCCGATCGCCACGGACTTGGACCAGCCCCCGGTGCCATAGTCCGACTTCGCGCCGAAGGCGCCTTTGCCACTTGCTCCGAGCAGCACGGACACCGTGGCGGAGTCGTAGTTCGCCACCGCCAGGTCGGGCATCCCGTCCCCGTTCAGGTCCCCGATCGCTACGGAGTAGGGAACGCTTGTGGTGCCATAGTCCGTCTTCGCGCCGAACGCGCCATTGCCGCTTCCCAGAAGCACCGACACCGTGCCAGTGCCGGAACCGAAGTTCGCCACCGCCAGGTCGGGTTTCCCATCCCCGTTCAGGTCCCCGATCGCAACTGAGTTGGGATAGACCCCTGTGCCGTAGTCCGTCTTCGCGCCGAACGCGCCATAGCCGTTGCCGAGAAGCACCGACACCGTGGCGGAGCCTTCGTTCGCCACCCCCAGGTCGGGTTTCCCGTCCCCGTTCAGGTCCCCGATCGCTACGGAGTAGGGAGCGATCCCGGTGTCGTAGTCCGTCTTCGCGCCGAACGTGCCATCGCCGTTGCCCAGAAGCACCGACACCGTGGCGGAGCCTTCGTTCGCCACCGCCAGGTCGGGTTTCCCGTCCCCGTTCAGGTCCCCGATCGCAATGGATGAGGGGTCGCTCCCGGTATCGTAGTCCCTCTTCGTTTTGAAGGTGCCATCCCCGTCACCGAGCAGTACCGACACCGTGTTCGTGCTGTCATTCGCCACGGCCAGGTCGAGCTTCCCGTCCCCGTTCAGGTCCCCGATCGCCACGGAGCGGGGGCCGATGCCCGTCTGGAAGTCATGCCGCGCCCCCACGGCGAATCCCTGCGCCGCCGATGCGATCGTGGCGCAGATCAGCGCCGCGCAGCCGGCGACGACAAACGCCAGTGCGAGCAGCACGCGCCTGTGCCCGCGGCGCAGGCACGCGAGCGGGCATCGGGCCGCGTGACTGCGCACGATGGTCTCACGCACGGCCAGCCGATTGCTCACAGTGGATATGGTGGGGAGTGCCTGCATTCGGAAGCCCCGATGCTCGAACATGCCATGAGCCGGCTCTGCGGTGGAACAGGACGATCAGCCATCGTGGAAACCCAGCCCGTGCCATCCGTGGGCCATCGGCCTGCGGGTGCGATCTGCGCGTCCATCCGCTGTCCGCCGCGGGGCGGGCGGTTTCGTCGAATGTCATCGGCACCATTCCATATGGATCGGGCGCCCGCGGAGAGTCTCGCCGACGCGCATCCATGTCCAATCGGTCGGCGCTACCGCAGTCGGCACTCGCGCACGACATCAGCCACGAGCGTTCGCGTGGACCCGGCCCGGCCCGCGCCTGCCCCGCGAAATCGCTGGCACCGCGCGTCGCGCGGCGAGTAATCTCCCGCTCATCGTTTCACCATCCCGGCTCCACTGCCGGGCGCGTGTCCGCATGGCTCGCGACAGGAGTTGCGTCCACACAGACCCGCCGCGCGTCAACCTGGAGAAACTGAAGCTGAAGCGCGGTATCGAGGTCGTTTGCCTGCAGTCGCTGCCCGGTTTCGAGTTCCATAGGGCCCCCGCGGCGCCTGGGACATTGCGAGCCGGTGTCGCAAACGGGTGAAGGCGTACGGTTCGCGTGCGGAACCAACCGAGAGGAGGGCGCCCCATGCCAACGCTGATGCAGTACGCGTATATCGCCCAGGAAGTCTATCGTCCGTTCACCGACGGGCAGCGCTGTTTGACGCCGGACTTCGGCTGCAACCCGGGGTTCTGCCGCAACGACCGGCCCGCCAGTCTGGGCGGCGACCTGTTGTCGTCCGGATTGCAGGGGCGCGTGTTCTTTCACGATCGGTCGAACGCGGCCGTCATCGCGTTCAAGGGCACCGAGCCGAACTACGCGGGCACGGGCAGGGCCATGGTGAGCGACTTCGTGGCCGATCTGGCCGTGACGATGCCGCTGCTGATCCCGCGGCAGGTGGCGGAGGCGCTGGCGCTGGTCGCCACCTGGAAGCATCGCCTCAAGGGCTACCACCTCACGCTGACCGGCCACTCGCTCGGCGGCGCCATCGTGCAGGTCGTGGGGCTCGCGTGCGACATCCGGTTCGTCGCGTTCAACGGTCCCGGGATGTGGACCAACAGCTGGGGCGCCGCCGGGCTCAAGGGCATGCGGAACGCAGACAGCAACGGCGTGAACTACATCCTCCAGGACTTCATCGGACGGCGTTTCGTACACTGCGGGCGCGTGGTAGACGTGCCTTCGCTGGGACACGGCATGGTGAGCGTCATCGAGGCACTGGAGAATCACGGCGACCGCGACAAGGACCCCCTCGCATAGGGCGGAGTCGTCGGGAACGTCGGGGGCATCCTCCCGACGGTGAACGCCCCGACGGCGAACGCCGGCCCTCATATGGTGATGGGCGACCGGATGGATGCCGCAGCGACGCGCGCGCATCCGCTCGCGAGGATGCAGTTGAGCAACGACCGCGGGAACATCGGAACGGCCTTCGGGAAGGAACGTGCGAAGGAAGGCCGACGGCCGGCCGGAGGCCCGTCAGGGTTGGGATCTCCATGCCGGGCCCGGCACGCCGGTGTTTGCGGTGGCCGGCAGCGTCTTGGCTGAACGAGCCGGGGGACCCAGGGGCGCGGGTCCCTCCCACGAGCCGACTTCCTGGGATGGGTCTCCCGGGACGCATCGACCCCGGCGGGTCGTTCGGCTGACACATCCGCACTTGCCGCGCCGACGGCGACCGGAGCAGGCTGACAGTCGATCTGGCAAGGCTCGCTTCGGAGCGGAACGTGCCCTTGGAGCCGGGGACGCGACCTGATCAGGATGAAGGAGCGCGCAGTGCGCTAGGATGTCGTGCTGACCGTGCCGGAGACCCGGCGAACAAGAGAAGGACCCCAGGCACCTGATGGCACAAGCAGGACGACAGGATCCCGCGCGCGCCGCGAAGGAGCGCGAACCCTCGCGCTCGAAGAGCGGCACTTCGG
Source organism: Candidatus Eiseniibacteriota bacterium (assembly GCA_903921835.1). Lineage (GTDB taxonomy): Bacteria > Eisenbacteria > RBG-16-71-46 > RBG-16-71-46 > RBG-16-71-46 > CAIXRL01. The sequence goes on from CAIXRL010000247.1 coordinate 2,960, forward strand.
GCCGGACGTGGATTCGCACGTTCTGGCGCGCCATGCGCGGCACGCGAGGCGTGAAGAAGGAGGTCGGTCAGTACCGCATCCTCCGGCCGCTCGCGCAGGGCGGGATGACGGAAGTGTTCCTCGGCGAAACCGTGGACCAGGGCCGGCCCATCGTCGTCAAGTTCCTGCTGGAGGGAGCGGGCGAGGTCGTCGCCGAGCGCATGCGCTTTCAGCGCGCGGCGCGCATCGGCGCGGTGATGGATCACGTCCACATCGCGGGCATCCTGTACGGAGGCGACTGGGACGGCCAGCTCTGCATCGTCGAGGAGTACGTCAACGGCGTCGATCTGGCGAAGTGGCTCAAACAGCACCGGGCCATCCCGCTCGAGGTCGCCCTGCTCATCATGCGGGACCTGAGCAGCGCCGTGGCCCACGTCCACGAGCGCGGCGTGGTGCACCGCGATCTCAAACCCGCCAACGTGATGTTCTCGGTCGATGGCGCGGTGAAGCTGATGGATTTCGGCATCGCGCGCCGGCTCGACGAGAGCCTCGACGTCACCGAGATGGGCGTGGCCCCGGCCACCGTCTCGTACGCGGCGCCCGAGCAGCTCGAGGCGCACTCCGCGAGCGAGATCGGGCGGCACACCGACGTGTGGGCGCTGGGCGTCATGTGCTACGAGCTGTTCTCCGGGGAACGTCCGTTCGTCGGCGAGCCCCGTGAGGTCAGGCGCCAGATCCTCTCGCGCAACCCGCAACCGCTCACCGTGCTGAAGCCCGAGCTGCCGACCGGGCTGGCCCAGCAGGTGATGCGCATGCTCACGCGCGACATCGACCACCGCTGCGGATCCGCCGAGGAGGTGCTCGACGCGCTGGAGCACGGCATCGACGAGCTGGGAATCCGCAACCAGGGCAGGCTGCTGCGCACCTATGCGCGCGACCCGGAGAACGTGCGAAGCCAGCTGGACGCCACGCGGCGGGAGCGCGTCGAAGATGTGGCCCGCACCGCGAGGGGGCCGGTGCTCCCGGATGATCCCCCGGTGCCTGTCGAGCCGTCGGGGAGCGAGGATGCGGGCGCACCGCGGCGCCCACTGTCGGGCACCATCCGGCTGACCGATCCGCTCGCGACCGTGCCCCAGGGCACCCAGGTCACGAGGGCCGCGACTCCCGACGAAGTTGACGAACTTCGAGGCGGACAGCCTGCGGATCCGCCCGCACGGCTCAGCGACGAAGGCCGTCCGGCAAACGCGGACGACGAAATCGAGCTTTCGGGTCCGCGGCGCTGGCAGTGGCTGCTCGGCGCCGCCGTGCTGGTGGCGGTCGTCGGGCTCTCAGTGCCGCAGGTCCGAGACGGCGTGTTCGGCCGGCGTCAGGTGATCCGGAGCGCGCCCGCGGACACGTCAGCACGCACGCCGGCACCCAAGCCTGTAAGTGCCTCCGCCCCGAGGGACAGCGCGACCATCGTGCCTGCCGTGAAGCCCCCCGTGGAGGACATGCGCCCGACCACGGCGCGGCTCAGGATCGTCCCTGTCCCACCCGACGCGAAGGTCGTCGTGGACCGCACCTGGCCGTCGTCGGGCAGGTTCGACCGGCCCGCGATGTCGGCGCGCCGGCACACGGTCTTTGTCGACCGGGCAGGCTTCGTCACGCAGATGCTCTCGGTCGTCCTGTCCGGCGGCCGGGACACGACCGTCACGGTGACGCTGGTCCCGGAGATCCAACATAAGCCCATTCCCCCCGTGTCGCCGGTTGCGACCGGTCAGGGTTTCATCGAAATCGACGTCAGCCCCGCTGCCGAGATCTACGTGGACAAGGTGCTCAGGGCGAACTCCACCCGCAAGCTCCTGCAACTGGACCCGGGCAAGTACACGATCACCGCGCGCGCAGGGGACTTTCCGGAGAAGACCTGGGCGAACGTCGTGATCGCAAGCGGTGCCACCGCCGCGCCGCTGCTGTGGAACTTCCAAGCCACGACCGGATACCTCAAGGTGCGCTCGGCCAACGATTTCTATGGCGAGATCTCCCTCGACGAGGTGGGTCAAACGCTCACGCGCAGGGGGCTGTTCCTGCTCGCTCCTGGCAAGTACCACATGCACGTGCGTCATCCGGGCTTTGTGATGGACAACGAGCCGGTTATCGTGAACGTGTCCGCGGGTGATACCGTGCCCGTGCAGTACACGCTTCGGAAGCTCTGACGCGCACCAGCGGCCCGTGAGCAGTGGTGCACGACCACGAACGTCATCTCGGTCCATGAGGGTCGCACATTCATGCGCCGTACTTCGCTTCGTTCCGTCGCCGCACTCTGCATCGCGCTGCAGTTTGCCCAGATGGGTCTCGGCCTGCCATGGCTCCGCCCTGCCCTCGCGCAGGAGAGACATTCGCAGATGCCCGACATCCAGAAGGGCTGGGAGTACTGGAATGACGGGAACTACCGCGACGCCATCCAGATACTGCGCAACGTGCTGAAGACCAACCCCACGCTGAGCGGGCAGGACCGTATCCAGGCGCTCCGCCTGATCGCGCAGAGCAGTCTGTCGCTCGGGGACGAGTCTGCGTCGCAGGAGGCGTTCTGCCAGATCCTGAAGACCGAGCGGAGCTGGGTACCGGACGCCACGATTTTCACCCCCGCCGAACGCGAGGTGTTCGCGAAGGCGAAGGCCACGTGCAAGCTCCCGGGCGGCAGCCTCATGAGCAAGCCGTGGGTGTGGGGAGTTGGCCTGCTCGCCGTGGGCGGCATCGCCGCGGCCTCGGGCGGCCACAGCAGCGGTGGCGGCGGGGGAGCCCCCGGCGGCGCGACGGCGCTGCCGCAGCCGCCGGTTCCCCCCCAGGATAGAAACTGAGAGCGACGAAGTGCCGGCACTCCCCGGGGTCACGGGGCCGGTTCTCGTCGGCGTCACGTTCCCGCCTGCCATAGGCCACACAGAGACCGCCAGCGCCAGGCGCGGAGGGCCGGGCTGCCCGGCAGCGCGCGTTCGACGCGACGCCCTTCGCTACGCCAGGGCCGCCGCCGTCCGTGCAACGACGATCAGCCCGTCCACGTCCCGCCCGCCCTCGCGCCGCAGCGCCCCATGGGCCACCGTGGCCTCGAACCCGCACGTGGCCAGCGCCCCGCGCACGTAGCCCTCGTCGTGCGCGTAGCGGCCGTGGGGCTGGAGCGCGAACGTGCCGCCAGCGTCGGAGCGCTCGAGCGTGAACGCCAGCGTCCCGCCCGCGCGCAGCGCGCCGGCCGCCGCGCGCAGCACAGGCTCCAGCGCGCCGAAGTAACACAGGGTATCGGCGCTGGCGATCAGGTCCCACGACGAGGCGTAGCCTTGCAGGAACGCGGTGAGCTCGGCCTCGTGGAGCGCGTCGTAGCCGCCGCGGCGGCGCGCACGCTCGAGCATGGCGCCCGACAGGTCCACGCCCTCCAGGCGCCTGGCCCACGGGCGCAGGAGCGGCGCGCACAGCCCGGTGCCGCAGCCCGCGTCTAGCACGTCGAGCGCGGCCGCCCTCTGGCCCAGGCTGAGCGCAACGGTCGCGGCGAGCAGCTCGGGGGCGCGGTACCCGAGGCGCGCCAGCGTGGAATCGAAGTCGGCGGCGAAGCGGTCGAACGTCTCGCGCACGTAGCCGTCTGAGGCGCGCTCGGGCGCGGCCACGGCGCCGAGCGAAGCGAGCAGGTGGAGCGCCACATCGTCTCCCGGCGCCACCGCCAGCCACTCGTGCACCGAGGCCACCGCCTCGTCGCGCCTCCCCGCGGCGTCGAGCGCGCGCGCCAGCCCCTCGCGCGCAGCGGCGCTGCGGGGCTCCAGCGCGACGCTGCGGCGATAGCACTGAATCGCCTCGTCGGTGCGCTCGAGGTACTCGAGCGACTTGCCGACATCGAACTGCGCCACCGCGCTGGCCGGCTCCAGTTCCACCGTACGCCGGTACGCCTCCAGCGCCTCGCGCGTGCGCCGCTGCGCGAACAGCGCGTCGCCCAGGTAGCTCTGGGCCGCCGCCTCGCCCGGCGTGCGCCGCGCGGCCTCGCGCAGCGCCGCCTCGGCCTCGCCCGGCTCGCCACGCTCGAGCAGCAGCAGCCCGAGATTGAGGTGGGCCTCGGACAGCTCGCCGTCCAGCGCCAGCGCGCGCCGGTAGCCGCGCTCGGCCGCCGCGGCGTCCCCGCCCAGGTGGCGTAGCCGCGCCAGGTTGTAGTGCGTCCACGCGCCATCGGGGTTGGCCGCCAGCGAGCGCTCGTACGCGGCCTCGGCCCCCGCCCGGTCACCCTGCGCCTCCAGCACCACGCCCAGGTTGTGCAGCGCGCGGAAGTGAGAGGGGTCCGCGTCGGACACCGCCTGGTACAGCGCAGCCGCGCCGGCAAGATCGCCATCATGCTGCAGGGCTCGCGCCTGTTCGTAAGGGTCGGTGGACATGCACCGGGAGAATGCCACGAATCGCGGGGTGGATGCAGCCCCTGTCTTGCGCCGTCGCGCGTGACCCATGGGCGATCCGAACCGTGTCGGCCATGCTCCCGGGCTGGAGGGTTGCCCGTCCGACCGGTCCGAACCAGTTCTCCCGTGACGCCAAGCTGGGCGCGAGTTGGCACGACGCGAGAGTGGGCTGCCGGCGGCTTGTCAGCGTGCGCTGGGCGCCCTTGCGCGACACATCGCGGCCCTCCCGCACATCCGTTTTCGCGCAGCGCGGAATCGAGGGGCCTGCACGCAACCACGAGCGCCGCAAACACGCGTGCGAAGATGCGTGCGCTCGCGCGGCGGATCCAGCCATGAAGGTCCACCAGGTGGATCGTTTCGCCAATCGCGACGTGCTTTCCGCTCCGCCCTCGGTTGTGGCTCGGAGATGCGTCAACACCGCAGTGACGCTGGTGTTCCTCGCCGTTGCGGATGAGCGGAAGCTCTGCCTGTCGGCGGCCTATTCGTGCATGTACAAGTACTGCCTGGGCGAGCTGCACATGTCCGAAGACGCCGCCGCCAAGCGCATCCGGGCGGCTCTCACGGCACGGCAGTTCCCCGGGCGCTTCTCCAGGCCGGACGTGCCGACGCTCGTGATGGCGATCACGCCGGCGGGCGGCAGCGGTCAAGAACGTCATGACCATGCTTGTGAAAGTCGAGAACAACATGCCCCGGGGCATGTTGTTGGTCGCGAGGTGCACATGGTCACGCAGCCGGTCCCCCAGGCTGCCCCGCGCGCGAAGGTCGTTCCGCTCGCACCCCAGCGCCTCGCGCTTCAGGTCACGATCCGGCCAGAGACGCACGACAAGCGACGCCGCGACAAGGAACTGCCCGCGCACGCGATTCCATCCGGGGACGTAGCGGAGGTGCTCGACCGGGCGTTGGACGCGCTGATCGAGAAGCTCGAGCGCCGCCGGTACGCGGCCACCGATCGGCCGCGTACGCGGCGCAGCGCGGCGAAGGGGCGGCAGATCCCGGCCGAGGATGAGCGGGAGGTGACGAGACGCTATGGCGGGCGGTACCCGTTCGTGGCTGAGAGCGGGCGCCGCTGCGAGAAGCGTGGGCACATGGAGTGCAACCGCGTGCACGCGGTCGCGCGCGGAGGACGCTCGACCGTGGCAAATGCCCGCCTGCGCTGGCCATGACCAGCACGAGGCCGATCGCGTGTTCGGGAAGGACTTCATGGACGAGAAGCGGCAGGCGCGGCGGGCGAGGAGCCCGGCCTGAGACAGGTGCTGGGCTCCCGCGCGGCACGCTCAGGGCGCGCCGCCGGTGCCCCTCCCGGACGCCCCGCCCCCCGGTTTCCCGTCTCCGTGGGCCCGGCAGCGCCTCTGGTTACGGGCGCGGCCGCACGCACGCAAGATCGCTGGCCCCCCGGGCCGCGCGGCAGGTATCCTGCCGCCTGTCCGTCCCGCCGTCCCGGTTCCTTCGGAGAGGATGTCCGCATGGCTCACGACACGCGTCACGTCCACATCGTTTCGCCGCTCAAGCCGGAGGAACTGCAGCTCCAGCGCGTGCGCGGCTTCGAGGAGATCGGCCGGCCGTCGCTGTTCGATCTCGAGCTGCTGAGCCCCGACCCCGCGCTGAAGATCGACGACCTGCTCGGGGACAAGGCCACGATCGTGCTCGCGCTCCCGGATGGCGAGCGCTACTTCAACGGGCACTTCGCCGGCTTCGGGCAGGCCGGCACCGTCGGCCGTTACACGCGCTACCACGCCCAGCTGCGCCCGTTCTTCTGGCTGCTGACCCGCGCCTCGGACAGCAGGATCTTCAAGAAGCTCACCGTGCCCGAGATCGTGACGAAGGTGATCGGCCAGTTCGGCATCGGCCAGCTCGAGGACAAGCTGCAGGGCAC
>CAIXRL010000248.1 GCA_903921835.1 Candidatus Eiseniibacteriota bacterium
GGTGAAGCTCAACCCGCGGAAGCACTACCACGTCGAACCGTGGGGCGTTCGCTACCACTACAGCGGCGTGCCCGATGCCAAGCCCGCGCTCGAAGCGTACCCGGTGCACGAACCCGCGGACTGGGATCGCATCGTCGAGGTCCCGCACGATCGCGGCGCGCTCGGCGAACAGCTGGACGCCGTCCGCATGCTGCGCGCGCAGCTGCCGGCCGAGGTGCCGATCCTGGCGACCGTGTTCACGCCGCTGGCGATCCTGGGCGAGCTCACCGAACCGGCGACCGTGCTGCGCGACCAGCTCGCGAGCGATCCCGAACGCGTCGCGCGCGCACTGGAGAACGTCACGCGGGTCTTCGAGCGTTTCGCCTCGGCGCTCATGCTCGCGGGCGCGGATGGCCTGTACCTCGCGACCGTCGACTGGGGCTGCCGCGCCTTCGTGACCGCCGCGGACCTGCGGCGCTGGTCACGACCCGGGGACCTGCGCCTGCTCGCGGCCGCGGGGCCCTCCGCTTTCCACACGCTGCACGTGTGCAAGGGCGACAACCTGCTGTTCGAGTTCGCCGACTATCCCGTCGGCGCGTTCTCGTGGGACGCGCTCGCTCCGGGCAATCCGTCGCTGGCCGAGGGCCTCGCGCGCCTGCCGGGCGCCGTCATGGGCGGAATCGCCCACGATGGCGCGCTGCAGGAACGCGAACCCGCGGCGGCGCTGAGGCAATACCGCAGCGCGCTCGAGGAGACGGGCGCACGGCACTGGCTGGCCGCACCGGGATGCTCGATCCCGCCGGCGACGCCCGAGGGCAACCTCGCGGCGTTGCGCGACGAGGTCGATCGCACTCCGGGTCCTCCGGGGCGCATGGCCCACTGACGCGCCAGGGCGGCGCTCCTTCCCCAGCACGGCGACACCTGCCGCCGCGGCGCGTTGGGGGTGCGTCATGTCACGCTTCGCGCTTGCGCTTGCCTTCACGCTGATTGCCGTCTCCGCGAACGCCCAGACCGATCCGCGCACGAACACGGGAGGCCAGCCGTGGATGCCCACGGTGCCGCGCTCCGGCGGGCCGGGCGTTTCCACGCGCGCCGTCCAACACGCGCTCGTCGGCGAGCATGCGCCCGACTTCGAACTGCCGAACGCCGCCGGTGAGCGCTTCCGGCTGCGCGAATCGCGCGGAGGCTGGGTGGCGCTCTTCTTCACCGACCGCCGCGAGGACCTGCCCCGCATCGCCGGTCTCGCGCACACGCTGGATTCGCTCAAGGTGCGCACGCTGGCGGTGTGCCCCGAAAAGGTGCACGCCCTCGGTGCCTGGAGCGACGAGGCGAAGGCGCCGATGCTGGCACTCGCCGACGAACGCGGCGACATCTCCGCGCTGTATGGCCTGTGGGACAACGTGCGCAGCGCCACGCGCCAGGGACTCTTCCTGCTCGACCCGCAGGGGATCATCCGGGTGGCGCTGCTCGGGCAGAAGGTCAGCGCTCCGTCATTACCCGGGCTCGTGCAATCCGCCGTGGAGGATCTCTAGCTTTGCAATGCCGCGCCGCGAATCGTTGCGGCGCGGGAGTTTGTTGATTCGCAGCGTGCACCGATTCAACCCGGCTCCGGGCGGTGACGATACGAACAGGGCGGTCGTACTTCGCAGCCGTTCGTCACTTTCGCCCGGAGATCGCACATGAATCACGTGTTCGCTTCGACGATCCTCGCGCTCGCCGCGACCGTCTCGCTGGCCAGCGCGGGCCCCGCCTCCCCGCCAGCGCCGATCGCCACGCGCGCCGGCACGCTCGATCTCGTCGGCGCCAATGCCGACTACGCCATCGTCGGCATCGGCACACAGGCACCCGAGTTCTCGTTCGCCGCGCAGGGCTGCACCCTGCGCCTGCGCGACCTGCGCGCCCAGGGCAGCGTGCTGCTGCTGTTCGCACCCGACGACGCCCGGCTCGTTGCGCTCGAGCGCGAGCGGGCACAACTGCTCGCGATCGGCGTGGTCCCCGTGGCGGTGCTCGACCAGCGCGCGGGCGCGTGCGCGGCGACGGCGCGGCGCCTTGGCGTGGGCTATTCGATCGTCCCGGATCCGCGCCGCGTGATCGGCGCGCAGTTCAACGCGCTCGATCCCTCCTCGCGCGCCGACGCACCCGCGTGGTTCGTGCTCGACCGGTCCGGCCGCGTGTGCGACCTCGCCCACCTCGCGTGGCCGGGCCGCCCGTGGACCGAGGTCGCCGCGCGCGCGCTCGGACTGCCGGGGCCCGATGCCGCCGCACCGGCGTCGTTCGGCCGGCACTGAAGCCCGCCCGCGCCGCAGCCGTGTCGTCCATACGATGAGGGCGGCGCTCGGGCGGGCCTCGCGGCCGATGACGCGCCGATCGCGCTCGCAGGCCGCGGGCTCGTGACTCGTCCGGGCTGA
>CAIXRL010000249.1 GCA_903921835.1 Candidatus Eiseniibacteriota bacterium
ACCCGCAGATCTCGGTCTCGTTCAGCGAGGGCATGGAGCCACGCTCGAGCGGCGACGCGCTCGAGTTCGCCCCGCCGCTGGCGATCCTGCAGCGGCGCTGGTCCGGCAACGCCGTCTCGCTGGTGCTCAAGGACTCGCTGCGCGTGGATCACACGTATACGCTCTTCGTCGGTTCCGGGGCGCGGGACCGTCACGGCAACGCGCTCGCGGTCGCCCGCGCCGTGGTGTTCACGACCGCCGCGACCTTTCCGCCTGGCGTGATCTCCGGTCACGTGGAGGCGATGGGCTTCCGCCCGGGGAGCACGTCGATCTGGTGCTATCGCGACGGACGCAAGCCCGACAGCACCGCGCGCGATTTCGACGCGCTCGGCGTGGCGGACGCCAAGGGGGAGTTCCGTATCGCAGGCCTCGCGCCGGGCAAGTGGCGCGTCTGGGGTTTTGCCGACCTCAACTCCAACCGCTCGTTCGAGCCCGCAACCGACCTGCTCGTCGCCGCGGACAGCGTGCTCACGCTGACGATCGAGCAGCCGCTCGCCGGGGACGTGCGACTGCACATGATCAACCCGAAGGCCCCGGGGCGCTTCGCCGGCACCGTGCTGGACTCCATCAGCGATCAATCCGGCGTCGTCCGGCTCATCGTCACGGCGGTCGCCGACACCACGCGCCGGCTGGTGTACGAGGTTCCGGAATCCGGCAGCTTCGACTTCCAGTGGGACGCCGGCGACTATCGCGTGCGCGCCTACAGGGACCTCGACCGCAACAAGGCGTGGAAGCGCGACACCGAGCCGGCCAGCGCCGAGGTCGTCGTTACGGTGGGGCCCGGCTCCGAAACGCTGGGCGCGCTGTTCGTGCTGGTCCGGCCCGTCCGGGAGGGAGGCGGCCTGTGAACATGGCATTCACCAAGATGCACGGCGCGGCCAACGATTTCGTGGTGCTCGATCACCGCGAGCCCTTTCTGCCGGCCGACCGGGTCGCCCTGTTCGCGCGGTTGTGCGACCGCCGCCGTGGCATCGGCGCGGACGGCGTGCTGCTGCTGGAACGCGACGCCGGGACGGACTTCGCGTTCGTCTACCACAACGCCGATGGCGTCGTCGCCGAGTTCTGCGGCAACGGCGCGCGCTGCCTGGCCCGCTTCGCCCTCGACCTCGGCCTGGGCTCCGGTGGCCGGGTGAGCTTCCGGACCGCGGTGGGCGAGAAGAGCGCGGCGCGACTCGCGGACGGCCGCATCGCGCTCGAGTTCGGCCCCGTGGGCGAGCCCGAGCGCATGTGCCTGCCGGCGGCCGGCCGCGAGTTCGCAGGTGCGTTCATCGTCGCCGGGGTGCCGCACTTCGTGGTTCCCGTCTCCAGCGTGACCGACGTGCCGCTCGCGGCGTGGGGCCCCCCGCTGCGTGCGCACGCGCGCTTCGGCGCCCGGGGCGCGAACGTCGATTTCGTGACGCGCGCGGCCGACGGGTGCGTGCACATGCGCACGTTCGAACGCGGCGTGGAGGGCGAAACGCTCGCCTGCGGCAGCGGGGCGATCGCGACCGCGCTATGGGCGGTCGCGGACGGCGCCGCTGCGCCGGTGACCGTGCGCACCGCGGGCGGCGACGACCTCGTCGTGAGTTTCGAATCCGGCGCCCGTCCGCTGGCGGCGACGCTGACGGGACCGGCGGAGGTCGTGTTCACGGGACGATGGACGGACGAAGGCGGCCCGGACGGCTCCTGAACCGCGGGCCGGGAATGCGGGACGGGTGCCGGCGGTTGCGGAAATCGGCAGGCCGCGGCGGACCGTGTCTGTGACACAGTGAGCGGGCCCGGACGATCCATGAACCACGCGCTCATGGAACGTCCGGGTGGGTGGCCGGTCGGTTCCCGCGGCGGCTGATGCGCAGATTGCGCGCGCTGGCCGCGGGTTCATGAACCGTCCGGGCTGGACGTCGGGAGGAACTCCATGTTCGAAGGTCTTTCGGTCGCGATGGTGACGCCGTTTCGCGGCGGGGCGATCGACCGGGACGCCACCGCGCGCCTGGTCGAGTGGATGATCGACGGCGGCGTGCAGGGCCTGGTCGTGAGCGGGTCCACGGGCGAGGCCGCGACGTGCTCGGCAGAGGAGCGCCGCACGCTGCTGGCGTTCGTGAAGGAGCGCGTAAAGGGCCGCGTCTGGATCGTCGCGGGCACCGGCACCAACAATACCGCCGAGTCCATCACGCTGACGAGGATGGCCGAGGAGGTCGGCGTGGACGGCGCGATGGTCGTGACGCCCTATTACAACAAGCCGACGCCAAAGGGCCAGGCCGCGCACTTCCGCGCGGTCGCCACGTCCACGAAGCTGCCCCTGATCCTCTACAACGTGCCCGGTCGCACCGGCACCAACACCACGCCGGACGTGCTCGCGATGGTGCAGGACCTGCCGAACGTGAAGGCCGTGAAGGAGGCCTCCGGCAGCCTCGACCAGATCTCGCAGGTGAAAACGAAGACCACGCTCACGCTGCTCTCGGGCGACGACGGGCTCACGCTGCCGGTCATCGCGGTCGGCGGCGAGGGCATCATCTCGGTCGCGGGCCAGGTCGTGCCGCGCGAGATGCGGGCGCTGACCGACGCCGCGCGCGCCGGAAAGGTGGCCGAGGCGCGCGCCATCCACCAGAAGCTGCAGCCCGTGTTCAAGGCGCTGTTCGTGGAGTCGAACCCGGGGCCGGTCAAGTTCCTGCTCTCCGAGATGGGTATCTGCGCGAACGAGCTGCGGCTGCCGCTCGTCCCGGTCGAGCCCGCGAGCGAGAAGCTCATCCTCGACGCGGCGCGCGCGACCGGCGTCGTGCTGACGGGGACGGCGTCACGCGCATGATCCGCATCGTGCTGGTGGGCGCCGCGGGGCGTATGGGGCGGGCGATCGATGCAGCGACTTTCGGCGTCTCGGACGTCGGGATCGTCGCCCGCGTGGACGTGCGCGAGAGCTTTCCCGCCACGGGCGGGGCCTGGACGGACGACGCGGGTTCGGTGATTCAAGCGGGCACGGTGGTCGTGGAGTTCAGCACTCCCGCGGGAGCGGTGGCCGCGGCGGCGTTGTGCGCCGCGCGCGGCGTGCCGCTGGTCTCGGGCTCGACAGGCCTCGCGGCGGCCCAGGAGGATGCGGTGCGCGCGG
>CAIXRL010000250.1 GCA_903921835.1 Candidatus Eiseniibacteriota bacterium
GTGATCCTGGCCTGCCCGGGGGGGCTCGCGTGCCGGCAGGCCGCGTGGGGTGGGGGCGTTTGTGTTGAGGTTGGTGTGGGCGTGGCATCCGCGGCTCGGACGGCCGCGCTAACGCCCGCGCGGCAGCGCGCAGAGCGAGCCGCGAGCGCAGCACGCACCTCCCACGAATCAATATCGAGATGGCGCAGGCAAAACGAGCACGACCCAAGGGAGATCGCATCATGAGCCTGTCACAGCGACTCGCGGCCGCATGGGCGGCACTGAGCGGAGAGTCGGACGCTGCAAGTGCGGCGAAGCGCCGCAAGCGTCCTGCCGCAGCCGGCGACGCGGACGCCTCGCCCGCCTCGCGCATCGCGCAACTCGAGCTGGATGTCGAGGAGCGCGACGAGCGCATCGAATCGCTTCTGCGCGAGGCCGAGGCGCAACGCGGCGCCGTGCAGGGCGAAGCCGCCACGGCCGCGGCGGACCGCATGGGCCGGCTCCTCAAGCACCTGGCGCCGCTGGTGGCGCAGGCCGATGCGATGAAGCACTTCCAGGACTCCGGTCGCGCGATCACGGCCGAGGACGCGCTGGCCATCGTGGCGCGCATCGAGGCGGCGATCGCGGAGGAGGGCGTCGAGCGCATCGGTGCGGCCGGCGAGGAGACCGCGTTCGATTCGCGCCGCCATCAACGCTTGAGCGGCGGCGACGTGCGCGACGGCGATCCGGTCGAGGTGCGTTTCATCGGGTTTCGCCAGGGCGAGCGCATCCTGGCCAAGGCGCTGGTCAGCAGGAAGGGATAGCTCCGGTGCCCATTGCCATCGACTTCGGAACCTGCAACACGGTCATCGCGCGCTGGCGCGACGGCTTTCGCGCCGCAGAGATGATCCGCGTGGACGGCCTGAGCCGCAGCTTTCCGTTCAACGCGCCGGGCGAGTCCCGCTCGCGCGAGGCGTTCGTGATCCCCTCGCTCATCCACTACGGCGAGGACACCAACCTGCTGCTCGGCCAGCAGGTGGTCGAGCAGGGCCTGAGCGACCACGCGGCCACGTTCCGTTGGCTCAAGCTGGAGATGCTGCGCGGCAGCGCGCGCTGCCGGCGCGTCAACGGCAACGTGCTCTCCATGCGGCAGGCGTCCACGGACCTGCTGCGCAACGTGCTCGCGTTTGCGGTGGGCCAGGCCGGCGGCGGCGAGCGTGACCTGGTGCTGACCGCTCCCATTGAGACGTTCGACGGCTACCAGGACTGGCTCATCGAGACCGCGGGGCTGGTGTTCCCCGGCACGGTGCGCTGCCTGGACGAGGCCACGGCGTGCATCCTGGGTTACCAGCACATGGTGCAGGACAACGAAGCCTACATGGTGTTCGACTTTGGCGGCGGCACGCTGGACGTGTCCATTGCCAAGGTGCCCGCGGGCGGCGCCGGCAGTGCGCCCGCCAAGATCCTCGGCCGCGCCGGTGAGGAGCTGGGCGGCGGCCTGATCGACCAGTGGATGCTGGAGAAGATGCAGCTCGACAGCGCGGTGCAGGACGACGACATCGCGGCGATCGGCGTGCCGCTGATGGCGAAGGTCGAGGAAGCCAAGATCGCGCTGTCCTCGGGCAGGGACAAGGTCGACATCTCGCAGTTCAATGACCGCACCGGCCGCTCGGTCTCGTATTCGTTCACGCGCGCCCGGCTCACCGAGGTGCTGAAGGCGCACGAGCTGCCCATGCTGGTCTCGCGCACCATGTCGCGCGCGTTGGAGGCGGCGCAGCAGAACTACGGCCTGCTGCCCTCGCAGATCAAGGCGGTGCTCATGGTGGGCGGCACGTCGCTGTTGCTGGGCGTGCCCGACATTGTGCGCACGGTGCTGCCGCGCGTGCCGCTGATGCACGACCAGCCCTTCGAGGCCGTGGCCGCGGGCGCCTGCCGCTACGCCGGCGAGGACCTGAACCCCACGCTGGTGCACGAGTACGCGATCCGCAGCTGGAACCGCACGCAGATGGACTACGACTGGGTGAGCGTGATCCCGCGCGGGACGCGCTACCCGACCGACCGGCCCGTTTCGGGGCGCTACATCACGACCGGCGTGAGCGAATCCGACGTGCTCGGCATGGTGGTGTGGGAACGCTCGCAGATGAGCTTCCCCGAATCGAGCTGGGGCGTGGGCTCGGACGGGCAGTTGCAGAAGCTGGACCAGGGCGAGCGCCGGGTCACGGGTGAGCGCGAGTTGAACCCACAGGCGCGCGAGTTCATCCACGCCGACCCGCCGTGCAGCATGACCGAGGGCAAGCGATTCATAGTCGCCTTTGGCGTGGACCGCAACAAGCGGCTCACGATCTCGATCAAGGATTCGCGCGCGGGCAACAAGTCCTACGTCCTCACCACGGGCGGCGAGAAGGTGGCGCTGCCGGTGAAGGACTTTCCGTTGCTCAAGCTGTGAGGCGGGGGATGCGGATGGCGGAGGGCGTTGCGTGATCTACCAACTTCACGCTTCAACGGTCCAAGGGAGATGCGACCTCGCGGTGAACGCGAAGGACGGGAGCGTTCTGGTGCGCGTACCGGCCGGTAAGTTCGAGATGGGGGACGGGCAGGACGCGAACTGCCCGAAGCACCGGGTGCGCCTGGCCGAGTACTGGATTGGTGTGTACAGCGTGACGAACCGTCAGTACGCGCGGTTCGTGGTGGAGACGAAGCGTCGGGCGCCGGACGTGTTGAGCTATGGGGATCCGGTCTGGCAGAACGGCCGTTGTCCCGCGGCGAAGCTGGACCACCCGGTGGTGAATGTGAGCTGGGATGACGCGGTGGCATACGGCAAATGGTCCGGACTGTCGCTACCGAGCGAGGCGCAATGGGAGAAGGCAGCACGGGGTCCCAAAGGTCTCATCTACCCATGGGGTTCGGGGTGGGAGGAGTCCCGGTGTCGCAACGACAAGAACAAGGGAACCGAGCAGACGGCGTCGGCGTGGGGGTACCCGGCAGGTGCCAGCGGCACCGGGACGTACCAGCAGGGCGGGAACGTGTACGAGTGGTGTGCGGACTGGTACGAGGAGAAGTACTACGCGCAGAGTCCCACGGAGAACCCTCCCGGCCCGCAGGCAGGCGCCAGCCGGGTGTACCGTGGCGGCTGCTGGTGGCTCGTCGACGCGTCGAACTTCCGCGGGGCGTTCCGCCTCTGGGACGACCCGTCGCTCCGCCGCCGGGGCTTCCGCCTCGTGAGGGCAGGTTCGTGATCCTGGCCTGCCCGGGGGGGCTCGCGTGCCGGCAGGCCGCGTGGGGTGGGGGCGTTTGTGTTGAGGTTGGTGTGGGCGGTGTTTCCGCGGCTCGTGCGGCCGCGGAAGCGCTCGCGCGGCAGCGCGCAGAGCGAGCCGCGGCGGCGGGTCGGCACAACAGGTAGTCTGTACACAATGGAGGCGACATGAAGAAGATGCGGATTCACATCGACAACAGTGGCAAGACGACCGTGAAGGTCGAGGGCGCGGAGGGCGATGAGTGCCTGGATTTCACGCGCGCCGTCGAGAAGGCGCTCGGAACCGTCGAGGAGCGCGTGCGGCACGATGACGAGCAGGGCGACCGGGTGAACGTCGAGGAACACAGGCGCGTCGATACCAGCGAGTGAGCACGACCATGGCCGGATTCACCGAGGACCTTGCGGTCTACATCAAGGCGGGCTACCCGATTCTCTCGATCGTCTCGGGCGAGGAGGACCGCGTCCTGGAGCGCATCGAGAGCATGCGCGTCGACACCGCGCTCATGGCCAAGCCGCGCGAGCTGTTCGTGTGGAGCATCTCGCGCGGCCTGGTCAACTCGGCGGGCCAGCCGGTCGGCAAGGACGACACGCGCCGGCCCGAGGCCGCGCTGGTGGCCGTGGCGCGGCTTGAGCAGTCCGCGCTCATCGTCTTCAAGGACTTCCATCCGTACATGCGGGAGGGCTTCCAGACCTCGTCGTTGATCGTGCGCCAGATCCGCGACCTGGTGGGCGATCTCAAGCGCACGGGTAAGACGCTGCTCTGGGTTTCGCCGGTGCTGCACATTCCGCCCGAGCTGGAGAAGGACGTCACGGTCATCGACATGCCGCTGCCCGCCGAGTCCGAGTATCGCGGCGTGCTCGACGAGCTGATCGCCGGCGTTAAGGACAACCCGCGCGTCGTGATCGACCTGGACGACGACGGCAAGGACGAGCTGATCAAGGCCTGCCAGGGGCTCACCAAGGACGAGGCCGAGAACGCGCTGGCGCGCACCATCGTCAGCCGCGGGCGGCTCGACGGCGAGGACGTGCGCGCAATCCTGTCCGAAAAGGAACAGATCATCCGCAAGTCGGGGATCCTCGAGTACACCGCCGCGGTCGAGACGTTCGACCACGTGGGCGGCCTCGGTAACCTCAAGCGCTGGCTCAAGCGCCGCAACGAGGCCTTCTCGCAGAAGGCGCGCGACTTCGGCCTGCCGCACCCGCGCGGCGTGCTGCTGGTGGGCGTGCCCGGCTGCGGCAAGAGCCTGTGCGCCAAGGCGGTGGCGGCGGCGTGGCGCAAGCCGCTGCTCAAGTTTGACCTGGGGCGTGTTTTCGCGGGCCTGGTCGGCGAGTCCGAGGCCAACATGCGCAAGGCGCTCACCGTGGCCGAGGGCGTGGCGCCGGCCATTCTGTGGATCGACGAGGTGGAGAAGGGGCTCTCGGGCGCGACCGGCGGCGGTGGCGACAGCGGCGTGTCCACACGCGTGTTCGGCAACCTGCTCACGTGGATGGAGGAGAAGCAGAAGCCCGTGTTTGTGGTCGCGACGGCCAATGACATCTCTCGGCTGCCCCCCGAACTGCTGCGCAAGGGGCGGTTGGATCAGATCTTCTTCGTCGACCTGCCCACGCCGCGCGAGCGCGCCGAGATCCTGGCCATCCACCTTGCCCGGCGTCAGCGCGACCCGTCGGACTTCGACCTTGCCGCCATCGTGCGCGTGACGGACGAGTTCAGCGGCGCAGAGCTGGAGCAGATCGTGGTCGAGGCGCTCTTCGAGGCGTTCGAGTCGCCCGACCGGCGGCTGGTCACGGATCACCTCGTGCGCGCCGCACAGCAGACGGTTCCGCTGGCGCGTTCACGCGGGGCTCAGTTCGAGGAACTGCGCCGCTGGGCCGCCGAGGCCTGCCTGCCGGCCGCGCAGCCGCTGGGTGCCGACAAGCCGGAGGAGGACGAGGGACCGGGGGCCCGACGGGCGCGGTTGATTGAGGTGTAGGCCCGAGACAGCGCAGTGTGCGCGGGCGGGCCGATGCTCCGGCCCGCCCGGCTCGCGTCATTCCCTCGCACGTCCCCCGAGCGTACGAACTCCGGGTGATGGCGCTACTTTCGGCCCAGCATGTTGGCGGACGAGACGGCGAGAAACACCGCTCCGATCACGTAGATGAATGCGCCAGGACTGGCGAGCTTGTCGCGATTCGTGAACAGGAAGAAACCTGCCGCCGCGGCGGCGACGACGATCCACGGCAGGCCGCTCGATGCGGACGGAGTGGGCTTCGGATCGCTCTTCGGGGTTTCGGGCTGGGGCTGTTCGCCCCGAGTGGCTCCCGTGCTCGCGTCTTTGGCTGTCGGGTTGGTGTTGGCGCGTTCTTCGCTCATGGGTGTCTTCTCCGTGTAGGCGCGAGGTCGGCGGTGTCGTTCGCGTGTGCATGGCCTTCGCCATTGCTGGGGTGTTCGCGATGTGGCCTGCCTGCTCATCGGTCGCGGCCTGATGAATGGTCGTGAGCTACGCCGCATGTCCGCGAACGCCGAGGCCAATGAAGCTTGCGGCCGCGAATGTCAGGATCCCCGGCCAGCCGGCTGCTTTCGTCGAGATCCCGATGAACCAGTAACCGCTCAGTCCCGCGATCAACCCCGCGATTCCCATGACGAGCACATCCGCGAGGATGTAGCTCTGCGTGGCGATGCTGGCGTGGCGGGCCTGCGTGTTGTTGGGCGTGCCCGGTTCGCCGGCGTAAGCCAGGTCGGCGGTTGCGAGTCGATGCGTTGCGATTGCCTTGGCAAGAGGGGTGACGAAGACTGCGGACAGGATCCAGACGATGGCGGTCCCGATCAGGATGTTCATGTTCTCCCTCCGTTCTGTTGGGGTACATGCCATCTGCGCCGGGCCACCGGTTTTCTCGCTTCGTACTCTCCGGCGTCTCTGGCGGTCCCTTTGCCGGGCCGCATGCCAATGGACGACGATCGAGGTCGCCGAACCGAAGCGCGCCTTGTGCCTTCTCCGAACCCGCGGCAGCGTCTATAGTTACGGATGTCGGTGGCTGCGTGAGTCCAGTGGCACTTCTGTTCACATTGGCTCGGCAAGATCGTCGGCGCGTTGGTTCTGCTCGGGATGACGGATTCACGAAGGGGGCGCTGGCCGGGGTGTTCTCATGACGACGCTCGAGGACGAGGACGCGCTGGCGGCGCGCGCCGGCGCGGGGGACCACGCGGCGTTCGATACCCTGTGCGCCCTGCACGACCGGGCGGTGTACGGCTATCTGCGTGTGCGCTCGCGCAGCGACGACGACGCGCGCGAGGTCGCCCAGGAAGCCCGCCTCGAGCTGTGGAGCCATGCGCGCGACTTCGACCCGCAGCGGGCTCCGTATCGTGCTTTCGCGCTCCACTGGGCGTGGATCGTGCTGATGAGGTTCTATCGCGCGAGGATGAGGCGACAGCGCGTCGAGGTGTTGTTTTCTGAGTTGGCGACGCGATTCGGGGACGCTGCCGACGAGAAGGAAGTGGGCGAGATCGCCGACTGGCTTTCGGCGCGCGAGGCCGAAGCCCCCGTGCCCACGGGCCACGCCCCGGAGGCCTACGAGGCGCTCTTGCTGGCCGTGATGTCGCTGCCCCTGCCGCCACACCAGATCATCGTGTTTGGCTTCTGCAAGCTCGTCCGCTATTCGGATGGTGCCGGGCCGCAACGAGTGAGCGGCAAGGCGGGGCCGAGCCTCGCCCACCTGGGGCGAACCAAGCCGAGCGACATTGTGTCGCGACTTTCGGCGGTACCGCTGCGTGAGCTGGA
This sequence comes from Candidatus Eiseniibacteriota bacterium, assembly GCA_903921835.1. Taxonomy (GTDB): domain Bacteria; phylum Eisenbacteria; class RBG-16-71-46; order RBG-16-71-46; family RBG-16-71-46; genus CAIXRL01. The sequence continues at coordinate 6,967 of CAIXRL010000250.1, forward strand.
GGCGCGCCTGGAGGACGCCTACCTGCATGAGTCCGAGCTGTCCGATGCGGTTGTGCGTCGTTGCTTCGAGCCCCTGCGGTGCAGGATGGACGCGGCTGCGACGGACATGCGGTTTGCTCGCGATGCGGGAATCGGAGGCAAGCCGGCGTCGGATCGATCGATCGGAGACACCACGCTCGGCGACTACTACGCCGCCCGGGCCCCCGCGGCGGCAGTCTCGCACTGGTGGTCGACGGTGCAGCGCAGGGCCTTGGACCATACGGAAGCGTTTGCGGCCGGATTCCCGGAGGATGTCTTGGTGCAGAAGAAGGAGAAGGCTCCCGGCGAGAAAAGCGCAACTCCGCCGCATACTGGACGGAGGAGACCGTCATGACGCTTGAGCCCAAGCAGGGCCATCTCAGCTCCGACGAACTGGCCGACTACTTCCTGTCGCTGCTGCCCCGGGAACGCGAGGGCCAGGTCGAGGAGCACCTCGCCGACTGCGAGCAATGCACGCGCCTGGGTCGCCAGGTCCACGCGGCGTCGGCGGTACCGGCATCGTGGACGGCGCGCGCGCACGGCGAGGCGCGTTGGCGTCAGCGGGTTGCGGGCGCGCTGGAGTTCCTGGAGCAAGGCGCACCACACACCGCGCTGCAGGAACGCCTGGCCCGCTGGCGGGATCGCTGGTCGGGTCTGGCCGAGGGCGCGGTCATGCTGGTCGTCGAGACGCCGGGGCGCGCGTCTCGCATCGTGACCGAGGGGTTGGAAGCCCTGCTGCGGCCCGGGTCGCTGTGGCAGTTTGCGCCCGTGGCGGCGACCCCACCGACCCGCGGCCCGGCAAGGCCTGATCTTCCAGGCGGAGAGGATACTCCGGTCGCCCCGATCGTCGTGGCCGCGTCAGGGAAGACCCTGGTGCGCATCGCGCTGAGCGAGGATGAGCGCGAGGTTGTCGTGAGGCTGGATCGGCTCCCTGCGGGGCGCGCCGCGCCGCTGGTGGTCCTGCTCCCGGATGACGCTTCGCAGGAGCCACAGGTCTCGGAGCTCGTGCGGCAGCCCGAGACGGACTACTACATTGCCCGCTTCTCTGATCTGCCTGCTGGCCAGTACGTCGCCTTCATCGAACCTGTCGAGCCGTGAGACCCGTGCACGCGCACCTTGCCGCGCAGGGGGGCCGGGAGACCCGCACTGGCCGTCCGGCCCCGCGAGGGAGTCGGCGATGACCGGGTGGCGGTTCGTATGCGCCAGGGGGCCGGCCGTCAACGACGAATGGGTTCTGGCAGAAGGGCAGGAGGTCTTGATCGGGCGCGGTTCGCCCGAGGGTGACGAGCCACGAGTCGACGTCGGACCTGACGAACGCGTGAGTCGTCGACACGCGCGCGTCTGGGGCAAGTCCGGCCAACTCTGGATCGAGGATCTCGGCAGTCGCCATGGCACGAGCGTGGACGGACGCCCGATTCGTGGCCTGGGACCGGTGGAGTTGATTCCCGGGGACCTGATCGAACTCGGGGACACGTCGCTTCGCCTTGCCTCACCGAACTGGCATCGGTTCCGCAACGCGGCTGTGACGATCGCTCTCGAACTGGCCCCGGTGTACGGCTACGCGCTGGCGCACGCCGGCTGCCCGCTGATTCGCCGGCTGGTCGTGCGCAACACAGGGCCGGAGTCGTCGGCCGCCACCACGCTGAGTATCGGCGTCGAGGGGCTTGGCGAGCCGGTGAGTGTCCGCCTGGACGTCGCCAGCCCGGGAGAGAGCCGCGAGTACGAAGTTCCGTGCCGCGCGGGTGCCTCTGTGGCGCTGGAGGAACAGACCGAGAGACGTCACCACGCCCTGCATCTCGCGCTCGATGGTGTCCGGCTTGACGGGCCCGAGATTGCGATCACCAGCCTGGCGCACAACGAATGGTCTGTGGCCGACGCGCACCGCGAGTACCTGGCGTCCTTCGTGTTGCCCAACCACCCGCTGGTGCAGCAACTGACGCACGACGCCCTGCATACGCTCCCTTCGGACAGCCGGTCGGCAGACGTGCTCGAAGCCGTCTACACACATCTGGCCACGACCTGGAACTTGGCCTACCGGCTGGAACCTCCCGGCTCGGCAAGCGATGGGCAGAAGGTGCGCCTACCGCACCAGGTGTTGCTGGGGTACGGGACACTCAGCGGCGCGGGTACGTGCCTCGACCTCGCGGTCCTCATTGCCGCGTGTTTGGAGCAGGCCCGGGTGCAGCCACTCATCGCGTTGTTCAACGGGCGCGAGTCGAGGCATGCCATCGTTGGGTGCTGGGATAGACCGCGTGCCAGTCTCGAACCTCTCTTGGGTGACACTGCCCGCCTCTCGCGAGGTGCCGTGTGGCTCGACCCCACGGGCTGCGCGCGCGACGGCGCCCTGAGCCTTTCGTTCGAAGATGCGAGGGAGGCAGCCATGCGGTGCATGCGGAACGACGAACTCCTGTTTGGCCTGGACGTCGCCGCCGCCCGCGCGGACGGCATCGAGCCGCTTCCTCTCGCGGGGACGCCCCGGCTCGGCGATCCCGCGAAGCGTGCGATCGAGGGCGCGCGCAGTTGCGCCGAAGCCCGGCCGACGTTGCTGGGGACGGTGCCATTGCTCATCGGGATTCTGAGCCTTGCTGACGGCGTTGGGCGACGAGTTGTGCAGGAACTCGTGCGTGACCCGGAAGCCGTGATCCAGCGCCTTCGGGCCGGTCTTCCCGTCCAGGCAGCGCAGGAGAGGCCCAGCAGGAACTTCAATACCGCGGTGGATCTGGCCACGGCGAGGGCGAAGGCCGAAGGTTCGCCGGTCGTTCTCGAGCGGCATCTGCTGCTCTCGTTGCTCGAGTTGCCGAGCGCATCCCTCGGAAAGGCCCTCGAAGCTGTCGGCATCAACCCGCAGGAGTTCGCGCGAGCCGTCAGGCACGACCCTGCCGAGTCGCGGTCGATGGCGCAGGAATACACATCGATGTCCCGCTTCTTGACCGAGGGCTGAACGACAGGACGAAGGACTCCGACGGCGTACGCCGCTTCGCGCAGCGATGACGCGCGGCTGGACCCGCGCCTGAGTTACTCGGCGGGCGTCGAGGTGCTCCCGTCGCCTTGGAGCCGCGGTTCTGCCCGCGAGCGCCGACACTTTCGCAGCGCCCTACCCGCCAGCGTCTGAGCGCTTCTTCCACGCGAGGTAGTCGCGCCGCATGTTGCGCCAGCCGGCATAGTGCCAAACCCTGGGGGCTTCGCGGTTCCACTGCTCGCAGAGGCGCACCCAGAATCCTCGCGGCGTGCCACCCGCCTTCGCAATCTCCTCCTGAGCAAGAAGCGCGACCGCGACTCGGCGAGGAGGAGGAGCGGGCCCCTTGTGCTGCCGCCGGCACGCCCTCTGGAACGCCGCCGCGACTGAAGCGGCCGAGGTGCCGGCAATCGCCGTGATCGTGATTGAGTCCGCCCCCGCACCCGGAAGTTCCCACCCAACGTCTATTGCCGGGATGTTCGGGACTGCCCCGGTGAGCAGAAAGGTGACCGCTGATGGCTCGCGGCCGGTGCGTGTCAGCCGCCATGCGCCATAGGGGGCGAAGAACGAGAACTCGTCCGCCCAGATTCGGACAGCATCGAGTACCGAGCCGGCTTCCACAGGCACGGCCTGCCGTAGGCCCTGATACTCCCACTCAAGAAATGGGATGCCCACGGGCTCGAACGACTTCATGATTCGCAACTGACCTCCCGGTTGCTCCCAGTGAAAGTGGACTTCGCGGATACGGCGGCGCTCGGAGTGCTCTCCCTTTGGCCACTGCACCTTCACGTCAACCTCGCACCAACGGTCCTTGCTGGGACCGACCAGTGTCATGGTCGCGGTGTGGCCGGACATCGGAATCCCATGTGCGTCCAGCTCGGCCTTCGTCATGAATCGCAGAATGGGTGAGTTCAAGAGCGCTTGGGCCAAGGGTCGGGTAAGCGGTTTCGAGGTTCCCCACATCTCCTCCCGACTGGCCACGAGTCCCTGGTCGGCGCCCGCGAGACGGGCGATGCGCTCGGAGAGCTGCTTGGCGTACCACCGCTCGGTCCCGTCACCGCCCAGCAGGTGTGCCTTGCGCGACGTCTCACTTCGCTGCGCGAAGGAACCTCCGTCGAGGCGCCGGGCGTCGCGAAACCTGAGCAGGGTGGCTCGACAGGCCTGATAGCCCTGCTCTCTCTCTGCAGGAGTCGACGCCTCGAGCGCGCGCCTGACGCAGGGCTCCGCCAGCAGGAAGCGCTGTTCCCCCGCAGTTA
>CAIXRL010000251.1 GCA_903921835.1 Candidatus Eiseniibacteriota bacterium
CAGCACCTTCTCGGCGACCGCGACCTTGTCCTTGGCGCCCAGGTAGTGCTCGAGCTTGAGGTCGTGCATGCGCGCGGCCACCGCGAGCGAGGCGCGGCCGGAGATCACGACGGGCAGGATGCCGGCCTCGCGCGCCCACTCCAGCGCCAGGCCGTCGCGCACCCAGAAGTGGCGGACGTCACCCTCGCGCGTGAAGCCGATGACGCCATCCGTCAGCGTGCCGTCCACGTCCAGGAACACGATGCGCACCGGGTGCGCGATGGGGGCTTCAGTCACGACGGGTCTCCCTCGCCGCCTCGTGGACGCGCAGCGCCTCGTCGATGAAGGCGGTCGCGCTCTCGAGCGGCAGCTGCGTTGCGGCGTCGCTCAGGGCGTGCGCCGGATCGGGGTGGGCCTCGAAGAACACGCCGTCCACGCCGCAGGCGACCGCGGCGCGCAGCAGCGGGAACGCGAAGCGACGGTCGCCGCCCGTCTCCGCGCCTCCCGGGCGCTGCAGGCTGTGCGTGGCGTCGTAGAGAACCGGCCAGCCCATCTCGCTCATGATCACGAGCGAGCGCATGTCCACCACCAGGTCGCCGTAGCCGAACGAGGCGCCGCGCTCGGTGAGCAGGATGCGCCCGCCGCCCGCGGCCACGAGCTTGTCCACCACGTTCTGCATGTCGGCGGGCGGCAGGAACTGGCCCTTCTTGACGTTGACCGCGCGCCCGGTGTGCGCCGCGGCTTCCAGCAGCGCCGTCTGGCGGCACAGGAACGCCGGGATCTGCAGCACGTCGGCGACCTCGGCCGCGGCGGCGACCTCGGAGACCTCGTGGATGTCGGTGAGCACCGGCACGCCCAGCTCGGACTTCACGCGCGCGAGCACGGCCAGCGCCTCGTCCATCGGCGGACCCGTGAACGAGCTGCCGCTGGAACGGTTCGCCTTCTTGTACGACGCCTTGAACACGTAGGGCAGCCCGCGCGCCGCGCACGCGTCGCGCAGCGTGCGCGCGACCTGCATGCACATCGCCTCGCTCTCCACCACGCACGGCCCCGCCACGATCAACAGGCCGGGGCCTCCCACTTCCACGTTGCCGATCGCGAAGCGGTGCATCACGCCTCCGCCTTCTCGACCACGCGCTCGACCGCGCTGTCGTAGTTGTCGTCCCCCACGCGCGCGACGCGGCGCTCGAGCGCAGCGCGCACGAAGTCGCGGAACAGCGGGTGCGGATCCTGCGGGCGCGACTTGAGCTCGGGGTGGAACTGCACCGCGAGGAACCACGGGTGATCCGGCAGCTCGACGATCTCGATCAACTCGCGGCCGACGCACTTGCCCGACAGCACCAGCCCGCGCGAGGTGAGCTGCTGGGCGTACTTGTTGTTCAGCTCGTAGCGGTGACGGTGGCGCTCCTCGATCTCCGGCCTGCCGTAGGCGCGCGCCGCGAGGCTGCCCGCACGCAGCGCGCAGCGGTAGGCGCCCAGCCGCATCGTGCCGCCCTTGTCGGTGACGTTCGCCTGGTCGGCCAGGAGGTCGATCACCTTGTGCTCGCTCTGCGGATCGAACTCGCTCGAGTTGGCGTCGGCCCAGCCGACCACGCTGCGCGCGAACTCGATCGTGGCCACCTGCATGCCCAGGCAGAGCCCGAAGAACGGCACGCCGGTCTCGCGCGCGTGGCGCACCGCGGCGACCTTGCCCTCGATGCCGCGCTCGCCGAAACCGCCCGGCACCAGGATGCCGTCCACGTCTCCCAGCACCGCCGCGGCGCCGCGCGCCTCGACCTCGCTGCTCTCGACCCAGCGCAGGTGCACGCGCGCGTCGTTCGCCGAGCCGGCGTGCACGAGCGCCTCGATCACGCTCTTGTAGGCGTCGCGCACGTGCGTGTACTTGCCGACGATGGCGATCTCGCACTGGCGCCTGGGGCGCGTGACGCGCGCCTCGAACGACTGCCAGGCGGAGAGGTCGGGCGGCATGACGCCCTTGTCCGGCAGCCCCAGCATCTCGACCACGAGGTCATCCAGCCCGCCCTCGTGGAAGACCAGCGGCACTTCGTAGATGGACTTCACGTCGGTGGCCGCGATCACCGCCTCGGTCGGCACGTTGCAGAAGAGCGCGATCTTCTCGCGCACCTCCGAGTCCAGCGCGACCTCGCTGCGGCAGAGCAGGATGTCGGCCTGGATGCCGATCTCGCGCAACTCCTTGACGGAGTGCTGCGTCGGCTTGGTCTTCACCTCGCCCGCGGCCTTGATGAACGGCACCAGCGTGACGTGCACGAATACCACTTCGCGCCGGTGCTCGAGCTTGAGCTGGCGCACCGCCTCCAGGAACGGCAGCGATTCGATGTCGCCCACGGTGCCGCCGATCTCGACGATGAGCACGTCGGCTTCCGTCGCCAGGCCGAGGCCGAGGATGCGCTTCTTGATCTCGTCGGTGACGTGCGGAATCACCTGCACCGTGCGCCCGAGGTAGTCGCCGCGGCGCTCGCGCGAGAGGATCGAGTCGTAGACCTGTCCCGCGGTGACGTTGTGACTGCGTGTCAGCGAAGCGTTGGTGAAGCGCTCGTAGTGCCCGAGGTCCAGGTCGGTCTCGGCGCCGTCGTCGGTGACGAACACCTCGCCGTGCTGGAACGGACTCATCGTGCCGGGATCGATGTTGAGATAGGGATCGAGCTTCTGGATGGTCACGCGGAACCCGCGCGACTTGAGCAGCAGCCCAAGCGACGCCGCGGCAATGCCCTTGCCGAGCGATGAGACCACCCCACCGGTCACCACGACGATCTTGGACATCGTTTCATTCCTTCCCTGGCGAGCCTCACCGGATCCGCGTTCGGGAACCCGCAAACACGACGCGCCGCACCGGGCGAACTCGCGCCCGACACGGCGTCGGCAAGGCCCCGCGCACGTCCGGCACGGAGTTGAAAACTAGCACAGGGGGTCGGGCCGGGCGAACAACCCTGCGGCAGCGAGCTACCGTGGCGGGGCGCAGTTGCCGCTGGCCGGCTTCGCCCAACGCGGCAGCTCGAGCACGATCGTGAAGGGGGCGACTCCAAGGAGGTGGGCACGCGGGTGCGGCCCCCGACGAACGACGACCCTGTAGCCGGGCGCGAGCGAGGCCGGGAGGATCACGATGGTCGGCCGAACGCAGGAACTCGGCAGGACCCCCTCGATGCGCAGCAGCCGGCGTCCGTCGCGACATGCGGGAAGCTCCTCGGTGCTCACGCGGACCACCTCGGGCCGCGTATCCGCATTCCCGGAGGGCAATCCGTGCGGGAACAACTTCCGGAATCGCTCGCTCCCGACGGGAACGTCGAGCCCCGAATCCGCCACCAGCCGCTCGCGCGCCGTCCCGTTCGACACCCGGTAGAGCGTGGCGCGAGTCGCGGCCGTCGCGCCGGGCCACGGTCCACGGGCGCCGGCGGCACGGAACCCGCACACGACGGAGAACAGCATGACGAGAAGGGTGGCCGCGAAGCGGGCCGCGCTCATGCGAGCGGCCCGCGCGCCTCCAGCTCGGCCATCTGCTCCGGCGTGTCCACGCCCGAGAACGGCCGCGCGCCGCGCACCACCTTGATGCGCACGCCGCGCTGCACCGCGCGCAGCTGCTCCAGGCGCTCGGCGAGCTCCAGCGTTCCCGGCAGCCACGATGCGAACTCCAGCAACAGGTCGCGGCGGAACGCGTACACGCCGGCGTGGCGCAGCGCGGGGCCGCCGCGGGTCGCGCCCGCCAGGTCGGCGCGGCTGAAGTAGAGCGCGAAGTCGTCGTCGTCCACCACCACCTTGACCACGTTCTCCGACTCGAACTTCGCCGAGTCGGGCTCGTGGTGCGCGACCGTGCCCATGCGCAGCGAGGAGTCCGCGCGCATGACCGCGGCCAGCGCGGAGACCGCATCGGTCTCCAGCTCGGGCTCGTCGCCCTGCAGGTTGAAAACGATGTCCGCGCCCGGCCGCCGGCGCGACACCTCGGCCACGCGGTCGGTGCCGCTCGTGCACGACGTGGAGGTCATCTCGACCCCGGCGCCGAAGGCGCGCGCCGCGGTGGCGATGCGCTCGTCGTCGGTGGCGATCACCAGCTCGTCCAGTCCGCGCGCCGCCCGGGCGCGCTCCCAGACGTGCTGCAGCATGGGCCTGCCCCACAGCATCGCCAGAGGCTTGCCCGGGAAGCGCTGTGCGGCGAAACGCGCGGGAATCACGGCGAGGATGCGTTCGCTCATGTCGTCAGTACCACCATTTCCGGTCGTCCTCGTGTCTCACCATGGGCAGCACCGGCTTCTTCGCCGCCGTCTCCCACCACGCACGCCACATGGCGAGGATCGCCTTCTGAGCCTCCGCCGGCGCCGTCCACGTCATGCCGAGGTCGCGGTTCTCGCCCGCGAAGCGCACGCGATGCGAGGAGTCCGGATCCAGGTAGCGCTGCTCGTCCGGATTGAGCCGCGCGCGGATCGGCGCGCGGAACTCGAGCCCCGTGAGCCGCTGCAGCACGCGCACGCGCCACACCATGTTGGGCGCCCCGAGGTAGAGGTCACGCTTCACCGGCCGCAGCGTCGGGAGGATGAGGTCCACGGTGCGCTGGGGGTGCGCGCGAAAGAGATCCCAGGCGACGAGCGTGTCGGAGCCAGGCACCACGCCCACCATGCGGGCGAGTGCGCCCACCAGCAGCGAGTCCTCGTGCGGCGTGCTGGAGACGAGCACGGTCCGCACAGCCGTGTCGGCGGGCGTCGCGGAGGACGCCGGCTTCGCGGGCTTGCGGGCCGCTGCCGCGGGGGCCGCGAGCAGCGCGAGCGCCAGCGCGGCGCGGACGAGCAGGTGCGGAGGGTTCATCGTGCGCACACGCTAGCACGGCGCGCGGGGACGGGCGAAGCGCGGCCCGCGCGAGCGGCGCCGACGCCCGCGAGCCCGCCCCACCTGTTGACCGCCCGCGGCCCCTCCTTCACGATCCGCGCATGAGCGCACCCGATCCCAGCCTGGTCGCCAGCTGCGAGGACGGCGAGACCGCCGCGTTCGCCTCGCTGCTCGCGGCGGCACCGCCGGCGCTTGCCGCCTCGCTGGGGCTCGTGCACACGCGCGTGGCGGGCGCGCTGGCGGTCGCCTCGCGGTCGCTCGAGAAGCGAATGTACAACCACGTCTTCGGTCTCGGCGTGCGGGGGCCGGTCACGGCGGCCAACCTCGATGTGCTCGAGCGCTTCTTCGCCGGCGCGGGCTCGAAGAGCTGCCGCGTCGCGCTGGCGCCCGCGCGCGGCGCGCCGGCGCTTGCGGACGCGCTCGCCGCGCGTGGCTTCGCGCCGCCG
>CAIXRL010000252.1 GCA_903921835.1 Candidatus Eiseniibacteriota bacterium
GCACTCCCCGCGTTCGGAAAGCCGGCGCAGGATGGCGACGCGCGCGGGATGCCCGAGCGCTTTGCCAAGGGCGGCGAGCTGTTCGTCCGCGGCGGTGACGCCGTCGCGGCAGGTGCGGACCGTGGGCACGTGACCTCCTGGATGGATCTCCCTGCACCTATCGTTCATCGTCAATATACGATTTAGTGGCGGGCGGCGCAAGTCCCCTCGTTGCGCGGGCGGCTCCGTGCCGGCGCGGCGCCATCCCCGCGCCGTTCCCGCGCGGCCCTGCGCGACGCGGTCCCGTCCGCGTCCGTCATGTCATCGCGAAGTCCGGGCCTCACGCCTCCGCACCACCCGCGCAAGCCCGGACGATTCATGAACCGCGAGCCGAGAGTGCGAGATGTGCGTCAGACGCAAGAAGATCGGCCGGCCGGACCCACCTTCGGCGGGTACCCCGGAACCGTGTTGTCCACACGATGAGGACAGCGGCCGGTCGAGCTTCGGGGCACCCACCGAAGGTGGGTCCGGATGGCGCGCAGATCGCGCTGGCAGGCCGCGGGCTCATGAATAGTCGTCATGGCCTTTCGGCCGCCACGAGCGATGAAAGTGTCTCCCCACGAGTTCCCATGGACTTGTGGCGCACTTTCAAGTCAGTCCGGGCTTGCCCTTCCCGCGCAGCGTCCGGGGTCGTCCCCGGCAACGAGCGGCGTGCGGGACCGGCGAGGCATCGCGTATGCTGCGCGACATGATCGAACTCCTGGTGGACCAGCCGCTGTTGCTCCTCTTCGCCGTGCTCGCGGCGGGCTTCGCGCTCGGCCGCGTCAAGATCGCCGGGATCAGTCTCGGCGTCGCCGCCGTGCTGTTCATGGGCCTGGGCGCGGGAGCACTCGACCCGCGCCTGCAGCTGCCCGAGATCGTGCAGCGATTCGGGCTCGTGCTCTTCGTCTACACCGTCGGCGTCGCGAGCGGGCCCGGCTTCATTGCCTCGTTCAAGCGCCGCGGTCTGCGCGATGCGGCGTTCACCATCGGCCTGCTGTCGCTGGCCGCGCTCGGCTCGCTCGCGTTGCACCTGTTCCTGGGCGTGAGCGGCCCTCGCGCCGCGGGGCTCTTCGCCGGCAGCCTCACCAACACGCCGTCGCTGGCCGCCGTGATCGAGCGCCTGCGCCTGCTCGTGCCCAACGATCCGCGCGTGCTGGCCGAGCCCGTGGTCGCCTACTCGATCAGCTATCCGATGGGCGTCTTCGGTGTGATTCTGGCGCTGGCGATCGCGCGCCGGTTCTGGCGTCGCGAGCTGGAGAAGCCCGAAGGCGGCACGTCGCTCGAAGTTCGCAGCGTGCACGTGACGCGCCCCGACGTCTGCACGGTGAGCATCGAGGGTCTGGTCAGGCGCCGCGGCTGGAAGGTGCTGTTCGCGCGCCGCCGGCGCGGCGAGGAGATCACGGTGATGAGCGGCGACGAGCCGCTGGCCGTGGGCGACCTCGTCACCGTGGTCGGCTCCATGGTCGAGCTGAACCGCGTCATCGAGGCGCTGGGCGAGGTGGCGGAGGAGCGACTCGAGCTCGACCGCACCGACCTCGACTTCCGGCGGATCTTCGTCTCGGAGCCCGGAGTGGCCGAACGCCCGCTCTCCGAACTCAACCTGCTGCACCGCTTTGGCGCCGTTGTGACGCGCGTCCGGCGGGGCGACGTCGACCTGCTGCCCGACGGTGGCACGATCCTCGAGCTGGGCGATCGCGTGCGCGTGCTGGGGCCGCGCTCGCGCCTGGCGGAGGTGGCCAGGTTCTTCGGCGATTCCTACCGCGCGCTCGCCGAGGTGGACGTGCTCTCGTTCGGCCTCGGCATCGCCGCGGGCCTGGTGCTGGGCCTGATCCCGGTGCCGCTGCCCAACGGCGGCACGTTCTCGCTCGGCGCGGCCGGCGGCCCGCTCGTCGCGGGCCTCGTCCTGGGCGCCATGGGGCGCACGGGCGTGGTCGTGTGGCAGCTGCCCTACAGCGCCAACCTCACGCTGCGGCAGATCGGACTCGTGCTCTTCCTGGCGGGCGTGGGCACGCGTTCGGGCTGGGTATTCGCGCAGACGTTCGCGCAGGCGGGTTCGCTCACGCTGTTCCTGGGCGGCACCGCGATCACGCTGCTCACGACGATCCTCGGCCTGGTCATCGGGCGCAAGGTGCTCAAGGTGCGGCCGTCGGTGCTGTTCGGCATGGTCGCGGGCATCCAGACGCAGCCGGCCGTGCTCGCCTTTGCGAACGAGAACGCGGTGGACGACGGTCCCAACGCGGGCTACTCGGCGGTCTATCCGTTCGCGACCATCGCCAAGATCCTGCTCGCCCAGTTGCTGGTCGAAGCGTTGCGCTGACTTCCGCCTGCAGGCGAAACGGCCGGAGGGGCGGATGCCCTCCGGCCGTTTCGCTCGTACGTCCGATCAGTCGAGCCGCACCAGGCGTGTGTTGCGCACGCCCGCCTCGGTCGTGAGCCGGACGAAATACAGGCCGGATCCCGCGCGGCGATCGGCGGCGTTGCGGCCGCTCCACGACACGGCGTGCTCGCCCGGCGCCAGGTTGGCCCAGTCCTGCGACCACAGGCGTTCGCCGCGCACGCCGAACACCTCGAGCGTCGCGCGACCGGCACGTGCGAGCGAGAAGTGCAGGCCGACCGAACCGTTCGACGGGTTCGGCACCGGCGGCTTGAGCCAGAACGCCGCCGTGGTGGGCGTCACCGGCACGCCCGTGCTCGTGGTGATGTGGAAGAACGCGCCGCTCTGCGCCGCGGTCGCGTTGCCGCCCGCGTCGCGCGCGGTGACACGCACGAGCGCGCTGTCGCTCGCGCTGGCGGGCGTGGTCCACGACCGCGAGCCGTTGTTGGCCACGCCCGTCGCAAACGAGACCCACGGGCCGGAGGCGCCATGGAGCGAATAGGCGAGGTCCACCGTGGTCACGCCGACGTTGTCGGTCGCGGACCACGTCACGGTCCGGGCCGAGTTGCAGGTCCACGATTCGCCGCCCGCCGGCGACGTCACCGCGCACGCAGGCGCGACGTGGTCGATGGTGGCGTAGATGTCGAGCTTGCCGTAGCCCCAGGTGGCGTTGGGCACCGCGCCGGTGAAGGCGTCCACCCGCGCGTGCGATTCGAACGACTGGCGGATCCTGCCGGGCGAGGAGCCTGGCTGGTACATGAGGAACAGGCCCGCCGCGGCCGCGACGTGCGGCGCCGAGAAGCTGGTGCCCTGCGTGATCTCGTGCATGCCGTCGTCCGCGTCGCATGAGGCCAGGGCGGTCGTGAACGACGAGTGCGTGGTCGCGACTCCAAAGCCGGGCGCCGTCAGCTCGGGCTTGATCACGCCGTCGCGACGTGGCCCGACGGACGAGAACGAGGCGATGGCGTTGAGCGTGGGGGGCACGGTGTAGCTGCACGATCCGCTGAGGCACGAGGGCCACGACGGCTTGGTGGTGTACGCGCCCACCGCGATGACGCTGTCGGCGTCGGCGGGCTCACCGACCAGGGTGGTGTTGTCGAGGCCCGTGGTCACCTTGACCATCGCGCCCAGGGCGCCCACCTGGTAGCCGTAGATCCAGATGTCCACGCGCTTGCCGATGCTGGCGGTGTTGTTCGAGACCGCGTCGATCTCCCACGTGCCGTTGCGCGGCGGACTCGTGGAAAGCGAGTCGTACACCTCGATCTCGAACTGCCGGCACGTGGTGGTGCCGCCGTAGCCCTGCGACGCGTTCTGGTTCACGACGAAGAGCTTGCCGCCCTTGCTGCTCGCGACGACCAGGTTCTTGTCCCTGGCGCCACCCAGGCCCACGGACAGCGTGTCGGCCGCCGACGGACCCTTCACGCGGATGGTCAGGCTCGCGGCCGGGTCGTACCAGCCGCTGATCAGGAAGTAGTCATTGAACGTGCCCGAGTTGGCCGTGTAGGAGGGCACCGTGAAGACGAAGCGGTCCGTACCCACGATCTGCGACGTGGTCGTGAGTTTGCCGTGGATGGCGTCGGCCTGCTCGTTGCCGGAGGAGGCGACGACGATGCGGCCCGGCCCGGTCAGCGCGTTGATGACCTGCGAGAAGTCGCCGGAGCCGTCATGCGGGCCGTACGAGCTGCCGAGCGAGAGGTTCACGACGCAGTCCATGCCGAGAGCCGCGGCCTGCTGGAAGATGTAGTCCACGCCGTCGATGATGCCCGCGTCGCTGTAGTCGGTGGCCACCTCGATGAACTGCGCCTCGGGCGCCACGCCGACGAAGCGATAGGCGAGCTGCCCGCAGCCGGTGCTGGAGCCGTTGCCGATCATCACGCCGGCCACGTTCGTCCCGTGGCCGTCGGTGTCCTGGTGGCGCACCGAGCCGGGCGTGTCGTCGATCTGCGACTTGGTCCACTCGCTGCCGTAGCCGTAGCCCGCGGGGGAGGGCCCGCCGGTATCGTTCTGGTCCCAGATGTAGAGGATGCGTGTCTTGCCCAGCGAGTCGGCGAAGTCCGGGCTGGTGAAGTCGATGCCCGTGTCCACGTCGCCAAGCAGGATGCCCCTGCCGGCGCGACCGTGATAGACGGGCGGCGAGCCGGAGGCATTGTGCTCGAGGTCGGCGCGCACGTCGGGAATGCTGAGGTTGAGGTGTTGCTGCATGTAGCGCGCGAGCCGGACGTGCTGCAGCCCGCTGACGCCGCGCAGGAGCGCAACCTCGTTGCGGCGCACGCGCGCGGTGAAGAAGCGGCCGATCTGCGACTGCACGCGGATGCCGGCGCGCTCGAGGTCGGCGCGCATCCCATCGAACTCGAACGAGACGCCGAACTCGGCGGACTCGGTGAACGCGGGTACGACGCCTGCGGGCGAAACGCCCATGACGCGATTGCGCAGGTTCACGTGCTCGAAGTGCGGGCGATGCGCGATCGGCGTGGGAGCGCCGGCTTCGAGGCGGTCGAAGACCTCCGGGAGCGTGGAGCCGGCGGGGGCGGGCGACTGCGCGAACGCGGCGCCCGCGGTGGCCGTGAGCGCGAGGGCGATGAGCAGCGAAAACCGAATGGAACGCATGGCGAATGCTCTCCAGGAGGGAGCGTGGACAGGCGGGAACGGGTGGGTTGACCCCGATAATCCTATCGCGTTGCAGGGGACGGGCCAACCGCAAAGCGCGGCGACGGCGGGGCGTTCATGGTCGCGGGGAGGCCGGCCCGGGCAAGAGTCCCGCTTCGGAGGATCCAGCGTTGCCTTAGCCCGGAGTATTCATGAACCGCCAGCCGAGAGTGCGGGATGTGCGTCAGCAGCAAGAAGATCGGCCGGCCGCGCCGGAACCGTGTTGCAGACACGATGAGGACAGCGGCCGGTCGAGCTTCGCAGCGGATGACGCGCAGACCGCGCTCGCAGGCGGCGGGCTCATGAATACTCCGGGTTAAGCCCGGACTGACGATTCATGAACCGCGAAACGGCAGTGCGGGACGCGCGTCGGCGGCAAGAAGATCGATTGGCCGCGCCGCAGCCGTGTTGGGGACACGACGAGGACGGCGGTCGGTCGAGCCTCGCAGCGGATGGCGCGCAGCTCGCGCTCGCAGCTCCACGGGCTCGTGAATCGTCCGGGCTGGCGTCCTTTCCCAGAGGCAACGTGGCGATTCCAGGACAATTTGCAATTCACACACTTATGCTGTTACGGTCCTCCACGACGTCGCGCAGTTCGTGGAGTCGAAATTGACGCTTCGCGGGCTGACTGCCGTTCCCCGCCATGCCGTCCGGACACTCCCGCACATGGGTGACCGGACCGCACCCCCGGGCGAGAACGACTCGCGTCGGTGTCGGGCGATGACATCGCGTCCGTCAACCCCGACGACCGACCACGCGGGACTTGATCCCACTGACGGCGTGACGTCACCCCAGGCACCGCGTGGAAACTGAGCCCGGTGAGCGACCCATGACACGCCACAGAGAAACCGGGTGAGGACACCGCGACCCGATGGGACAGGTGCGGCACCGCCGGCTCGCCGTACCGGGGCCGCGGGGCCGGACCCTCATTGGATCGGGGACCTCATCGTGGCGGGGCACGCATCGGCCGACAACGCACGCCTATCTCGCAACCCTCGAAAGGAAGGTGTTTCATGCGTACCTTCAAATCTCGAATCATGGCACTCTCCAGCTTCTTGGCATTGTGCCTGTGGTTCTCGTCCGCCCTGGCATTAGTGTCGCCGGGTGACAACAAGGTGCCGGGCGGCGTCTGGCCTCCTGGAGCGCCGAAGGTGCACCTGGTGTCGAGCCCGACCCCCAAGGTCCTGAACCATACGATCTTCGATGTGGCGGATACGGCGGCTTGTCCTGGTCAGCCTTCTCGCAGGGTGGCGATGATCACGGACGGCAACAGCGATAACGGCGGCGGCGTTCCAGTCCCGGTCGGGAGCTCGGGTGAGTTCACCTTTGTGAACCTCCCCATCGCCAGCCTGAGCCTGTCCTACCTCCTGTCGAGCTCGTTCGACACCGTGGTGCTCAACAGCGCCGGCGCCGGCATCGACTGCGACATGTCGCGGCTGTCGACCCAGCAGAAGGCGGACCTCGTCGCGTTCGTGGCGACCGGCAAGAAGATGATCATCCTGGAGAGCGAGTGTCCGCCTCAGGACTTCAGCTGGTTGCCGTATCCGTTCACCACGTCCTGGCCCGGCCAGACAGGCGCGTACTCGGGATTGCTGAAGGTCGTCTCGGAGATGCCGCTCGCCTCCCGCGATCCGAGCAGTCCCTACTACATCGATTCGTTGGCGATCGTCCACAACACGGATGCGATCGCTGACATGAACAACATGATCTCGTACGATCCGCACTGGATCGTGAGCATGGCTGGCACGAACTACATCAACGTCACCGGCCCCGTCGAGACCTACGCCGACTACCCGGCGAACACAACCACGCAAGGGCTCTTCATCTACAGCGGCTTCGACTGGGACTACGGACTGTCGGATCCCATCCTGGCGAAGATCTGGCTCCAGATGTTGCGCCAGCAGTTCAATCCATCGTGCGGCTGCGATACCTGCGAGAACGCGTCGGGAATCACCCTCTCGCCGTCGACGGCCACGATGATGCCGGGAACCACCCACACGCTGACGGCGAGGGTGACCAACGCGCTGTCCAACCCCGTACCCAACATCGCGGTGACGTTCAGCGTGTTCTCCGGGCCCAACGCGGGCACGTCCGGCACCTGCTCGTCGCGCGCCAACTGCACCACGGACTCCACCGGCAGGGTGAGCTTCACCTACGCCGGCGCCGGCGGCTGTGGAGTCGACTCGATCGTTGCGCGCTTCACGAACGCAAGCAGTGTGGTCGTTTCTTCGAAGCAGGTCACCGCGACATGGCAGTCGACCGTGACGTTTACGCCCGTCGACTCGCTGTGCGCGAATGCGCCCGCGGTCGATCTGAGCAGCCATGTCTCACCCGCGGGCGGGACCTTCAGTGGCCTGGGGATGTCCGGGACCAGCTTCTTCTCACCGGCAACCGCCGGACCCGGCAGCCACGTCATCACCTACACGGTTTCGGCCGCCCCCAACTGCCCGGCCAGCGCGACCCAGACGATCAAGGTCAACGCCGCTCCCGTCTGTTTGATCACGGGGCCGACGTCCCTGACGCCGGGCCAGCCCGATACGCTCTGCGGGCCGACGGGCAGTTACAGTTACATGTGGGACACCGGTGAGGCGACGATGTGCATCATCACCTCCACGGCCGGCCCGCACACGCTGACGCTGCACGACCTGGCATCGGGCTGCACCAGCCAGTGCTCGGCGCAGCTCCAGCCGGCGTTGAAGCTGACGCTGTCGCCGCCGAGCGCGTCGCACCGCCTTGGCGAGGCAGACACGGTCACGGCAACGCTGGTCATGCCGCCATCGACGCCGGTGCCCAACGCAACCATCGTGTTCTCCGTCGTCGGACCAAACGCGATGGGAGATACCCTGATTACGAACGCCTCGGGCCTCGCGACCCTGATCTATGTGGGCACGGGGGCGGGGCAGGACACCGTGTCGGCCTGGTGGAGCGCCGACTCGAGCCATGGCATGCCGGCCGACGCGCCAGTGACGGTGCTGTGGTCGAGCCAGACGCAGTGCGTGGGCGCGTATGCCTGTCCGTCGGTGATCCGTGACGCCGACGGCGCGTTCCGCCGCATCAAGATCCGCGGCCTGCTGGACGCCCACCACCGGCCGATGAACGTGAAGGTGACGAGCATCACGCAGGACGAGCCGGTGGGGATGACCTGCCCGGACGGCCGCATCGGCGTGGACAACCGCGCCTACGTGCGGGCCGAGCGGAATCCGCTGGGCAACGGCCGTGTCTACGTGATCAGGTTCAAGGTGTGGAGCGACAGCGTCACGCACTCTGGGCCGGCGCCGTCTCCGAACGCCGAGGCTCTGATCATGGCGCCAAACTGCGTGGTGCCGCCCAGCGCGTGTGACGGCCAGGTGTCCGTCTGCGTGCCGGCGCGCACGAACTGCAGATGGCATGATCCCGACGACAGTCGCGACGATCGCCGTCAGGATCCGGACTGCGCGTCGCATGGTGGTCGTTGCGGACCTCCGCACCCGACGCCGCCCACCTGCGTGGACGACGGGCAGCTGTACAGTTCGGTCACGGGCTGCTTGCCGCGCGGCACGGGCGGCTATGGCAACGACGAAAACACGACGCCGGAGCCGGCTCCGAACGCGCTCAAGCTGAAGGTCGGGGCGCCGATGGGCCTGCAGATGACGTTCGAGTACGGGTTGCCGGCGGAAGCCGACGTGCAGCTCGCGCTCTACGACGTCTCGGGCCGTCGCGTGGCCACGCTGGTCAACGGGCACGCGGACGCGGGCGTCCACAGCGTGGTGTGGAACTACGCCCACGTGCCGGGTGGGATCTACTTCAGCCGCCTGCGGGTGGGCTCGGAGATGATCACGCGGACGATCGCGGTCGTGAAGTGAGCTGAAGCGGTCCCGGCCGGGTCGTTACCGGGCAGGGCCGGATATCGAACCCCAGTTACAGGCGAACGGGCGGCGCTGCGGCGCCGCCCGTTCGCTTTCGGGGACGGCCTGCCGGGGTCATTGCCCCCGGACCGTTGAGTGCGCGGTGGCCGCGACGAACAAGCAGCTCTCGCTCGACCCGTTCTCGACCGGGGCCGACAGGAAGGGCGCCTGCGAGCACATCCGCGAGCGCCAGGCCTCGCTCACCGAGCGCATCGCCGCCGCCGAGGAGCGGCGCGCCGAACTGCTGGAGCGCGCCGCCGACCTCGAGCGCGCGGGTCGACGGGGCCGAGCGGCACGGGCTGCTCGGCGAGGACGCGATCGTCATCGCCGAGGGGCGGACTTGCTCCCCCAGTCCCGCCGGTGGTCGAGCGGAGCGGTACTTCGCCTCGAGTGCGCCGAAGGACTGCGTGGTGGCTGGCGTCGAGCCGCCGAAGATGTTGCTCGTTCTCGCCCAAGGGCCCGGCGGGCTGTTCGGATTGCCGTACACGGCTCCGTTCACGAAGCTGGCAGCGTGGCCGTACCCGCCGGTACAGATCATGGCAACCACGGAGTTGCTCGGAGCCTGCGCGCCCGCGGTGGACGCTCCGAGGGGGTATGCGGCGGCGAGCATGAGCAGAGAGGCGGAAACCCAGAACATGCGCCAGCCCGGATCATTCATGAGCCCGCCGCCTGCGAGCGCGATCTGCGCGTCATCCGGACCC
>CAIXRL010000253.1 GCA_903921835.1 Candidatus Eiseniibacteriota bacterium
CGGCCGAGGGCCGCGACGTGGTGACGATCGAGGGCCTGGACGATGCGACGCGCCGGCGCTTTGCCCGCGCGTTCACGGCAACACACGCGCTCCAGTGCGGCTTCTGCACGCCGGGAATCGTGATCCGCGCGCACCACCTGCTGACGACGAATCCGGCGCCCACGCGCGACGAGATCGCGCGCGCGCTCGACGAGCACCTCTGCCGCTGCACGGGCTACCTCAGGATCATCGACGCGATCGAACTGCTCGCGCGCACGCCCGCGGGTGCACCGCTGCCCGCACCGGTGCGCGAGGGCGGCGTCGGCACCGCGCTGGACCGCTACCGCGCCGAGGAGCTGGTGCTCGGAACGCGGCCGTTCGTCGAGGACCTGTTGCGCCCCGGCATGCTGTTCGGTGCGCTGACACTCTCGGCGCACGCGCGCGCACGCGTCGTCGCGATCGACACCACGGCCGCCGCCGCCCTGCCCGGCGTGATCGCGGTCGTCACCGCGGACGACGTGCCCGGCGAGCGCTGGAACGGCGTCCTCCGCGACGACTGGCCGGCGTTCGTCGCGACCGGCGAGGAGGTGCGCTGCGCGGGCGACGTGCTCGCGGCCGTCGCCGCAGGGAGCGAGGTGGTCGCGCGCGCCGCCGCCGCGCGGGTCGTGGTGACGTACGAGGTGCTGCCCGCGGTGCTCGATCCCGACGCGGCGCTCGCGCCGGACGCGCCGCGCGTCAATCCCGAGCACGGCAACCTGCTGTCGCGTTCCGTGGTCCGCCGCGGCGACGCCGACGCCGCGCTGGCCGCGAGCGCGCACGTCGTCCGCGGCACGTGGCGCACGCAGCGCATCGAGCACCTGTTCCTCGAACCCGAGTGCGCGCTCGCCGAGCCGACCGCGGACGGCGGCCTGCACCTGTGGACGCAGGGCCAGGGCATCTTCGACGATCAGACGGCCGTGGCGCGACTGCTGGCGCTGCCGCTGGACAAGGTGTTCACCGAGCTCGTTCCCAACGGCGGCGCGTTCGGCGGCAAGGAGGACATGAGCGTGCAGGCGCAGACCGCGCTGCTCGCGTGGGTGACGCGGCGGCCCGTGCGGCTCGCGCTGAGCCGCGTGGAATCGATCCGCATGCACCCCAAGCGCCATCCCGTGCGCATCGAACTCGCGGCGGGCTGTGACGCCGATGGCCGCCTCACCGCGGTGCGCGCGCGCATGCTGGGTGATTCGGGCGCGTACGCCTCCGTCGGCATGAAGGTGCTCGAGCGCGCCGCCGGCCACGCTTGCGGCCCCTACCGCGTGCCCAACGTGGACGTGGAATCGCGCGCGGCCTGCACCAACAACCCGCCCGGCGGCGCCATGCGCGGCTTCGGCGTACCGCAGGCGGCGTTCGCGATCGAGGGCGCGCTCGACCTGCTCGCCGCCCGCTGCGGCCTGGATCGCTGGGAGATCCGCTGGCGCAACGCCGTGGACACCGGCGACCTGCTCGCGACCGGCCAGCCCGTCACGAGTTCGTGCGGGCTCAAGGACACGCTTCTCGCCGTGCGCGCGCGCTGGAACGAATGGACGGCCGCGGGCCGCGCGGCCGGCATCGCGTGCGGGTTCAAGAACACCGGCCTGGGCAACGGCGTGCTCGAATGGGGCAAGGCGCGACTCGTGGTCGAGCGCGACGGCACCGTGTCGCTCTACAACGCCTACACCGAGATGGGCCAGGGCCTGCTCACCATTCTCACGCAGTTCGCCTCCGAGGTCACCGGCCTGCCGGCCCACGTGTTCCGTCCGAAGGTGGACGCCACGTTCGCACTCGACTGCGGCCAGACGACCGGCTCGCGCGCGACGCTGTTCGCGGGCAACGCCGTGACGAGCGCGGCCCGCAAGCTGCGCGCGGCGCTCGACTCGGGCGGCACGCTGGCCTCGCTCGCGGGCGAGGTCTTCGCCGCCGACGTGGTCGTGGACGACACCACGCCGCTCGGCGCCACCGCCCGCGTCAAGACCCACACCAGTTACGGCTACGCGACGCAGGTCGTGCTGCTGGACGCGAACGGCAGGGTGGAGCGCGTGCTCGCGGCGCACGACGTCGGGCGCGCGGTCAATCCCCGGCTCTGCGAAGGGCAGATCGAGGGCGCGGTGCACATGGGCCTGGGCTACGCCCTGACCGAGGAGCTGCCCTGCGTGGACGGCGTGCCGGTCACGTCGTCGCTCTACCAGCTCGGCGTCCTGCGCGCGCGGGACATGCCCGCGGTGGACGTGATCCTGATCGAGGCGCCGGAGCCCGAGGGTCCTTTCGGCGCCAAGGGCGTGGGCGAGCTGGGCCTGGTGCCCACCGCCGCCGCGGTCGCGGGCGCGCTCGAATCGTTCGACGGCGTGCGCCGCACGACGCTGCCCATGAAGGACTCGCCCGCCGCGAGGGCGTACTCGGTGGGCCGCATCCGTTCGAAGTCCCCGCGCGAGGACTGGCGATGATCCGCCCCGGTCCCGTCGACGCTCACATCCGGACGCGCAGGCCTCCGGGAGCGCATGGCGGGCGGCGCCCCCGCCGCGGGCGGGTCCGGCGGGCACACGTCCCGCACTTTCGGCCCGCGGTTCATGAGAACTCCGGGTCAGGCCCCCGATTGCCGGGTCGCATGGCATACTTACAGCAAAGAGAATCCGGGGCGCCCAGGCGCGGCGCCTCATCGTCATCGTCACACCGGTTCGCGCCGGAGACGATCCGCGACGCCCTGCGCGACGCGGGATCGAGAGGAACACCATGATCGAGCACTTCCATCGTCCCGGCTCCGTCCGGGAGGCGGTTGCCCTGAAGCGAAAGCTGCGGGGCCGCGCGGCCTTCCTGGCGGGCGGGACGTACCTGAACTCCATTGAAAGCAACGTCCATCCCGAACACGCGATCAGCCTCGAGGCCCTGGAGCTGGATCGTGTCGAGCGCCGCGCGCGCGTGATCGCGATCGGCGCGTGCTGCACGCTCCAGCAGCTCGTGGACGACCGCAAGGTCCCCGCGGCGCTGCGGACGGCCGGCGCGCAGATCGTCGCCCGCAACATCCGCAACGCCGCGACCCTC
>CAIXRL010000254.1 GCA_903921835.1 Candidatus Eiseniibacteriota bacterium
CGCGCACCGGGCCCGCCGTCGCCGGCTTCGCGCCCGAACGCGTCGTGTTGCTCGAGGCCGCGGATTCCGCCGGCGCACAGGCCGCGATGCGCGCGCTTGCCGACGCGGGCGCGGTGGAGTGGGTGGAGCCGCTGCGCGAGCGCGTGCTCGCGCTGGAGTCGTACGCTCCCGCAGCCGCGGACCCGACGCGCGCCCACGCGACGCCGGACTCGCTGCCAAACGATCCGCTGTTGCGCTCGGGCTGGCAGTGGGGGCTGTGGAACATCGGCGGGACCGGCGGCGGCTACTATGGCGGAGTTGCGCACGCCGACGCGCACGCACTCGATGCCTGGCGCGTGAGCGCGGGCACGGACGCGCTGCGGCTCGCGGTCGCCGACACGGGCGTGGACCCGACGCAGCCCGAACTGGGCGGCCTGCTGGCCAGCGGCGCGACGCGGATCGTGGACGCTCTCAACGTGACCGGGGAACTGGTGCCCGCGGTGACCGACTCCTTCGGACACGGCACGCCGGTCGCGGGCGTCATGGCGGCGCGCACCAACGACGGCCCGCACTTCTCGGGCCGCGGCGTCGCGGGCGTGTGCGGAGGAGACGGCATCACGACCGCCGGCTGCCGGCTCGTGCCGATCAAGATCGCTCCCGGCCATTCCGGTACGGCGTCGTCGTTCGACATCGCCGCCGCGGTGCTGCATGCCACCGACGTCGGGGCGCGGGCGATGAACCTGTCGTTTGCGGGCACAGGGGGCAGCCGCCTCGAGCGTCTCGCGCTCACCTACGCGATCACCCGCGGCTGCGTCGTCGTCGCTGCCGCCGGCAACGGCGGCGCCGGCCTCACGCCCGACCGCGCGATGTACCCGGCGGCGTACGCGGCTGAGGGCCTGTGCATCCAGGTCGGCGCCAGCGACGAGTTCGACGAACGCGCGCGCTGGTCGTCGTACGGGCCGGGGCTCGACCTGCTCGCCCCGGGCCTGGACATCTGGACAACGTTCATGACCTATCCAAGCTACGCCGGCGCGGCCTACGACGGCTACGTCGCGGCCTCGGGAACATCCTTCGCCGCGCCGTTCGTGAGCGGCGCGGTGGGGTTGCTCGCGGCCGTCCGCCCGGAGCTCACCGACACCGACTTCCAGCACGTGATCCGCGAAAGCGCCGACGACGTCGGCGATCCCGGCGTGGATGCGCGCACGGGCTGGGGGCGGCTCAACCTGGCGCGCGCGCTCGACGCCGTGCGGCCGGGCATCGGCATCTGGCACGACGAGGTCGCCGCGCAGTCGGTGCAGCCCGACTCGGTCCCGCAGCCGCTCGTCCTGGGCGAGCCGGGTCCCGGCACGCTCGACCGCTGGAGCGGGACGGTGGCCGCGCGCCGCTGGCTCGCACTGGCGACGGTGACGCTGCCTGATTCGTTCACCGACTCGGTGCGCGTGTGGCCGCGCGTCGGCGGCACCTTCGCAGCACGCGGCGACTACAGGCTGCCGTATTTCACGCCGACCGCGCAGGTGATCGCGCGCACGCGCCGCACCTTCACGCTGCGCGGCTACCTCTACCGCGCCGAGGAGGACAGCTGCGCGGGCTGCCCCGAACCGTGGATTCCGCTGCCGCCCGAGTACGTGCGGTTCGGCTTCACCGTGCTCGGGCCGACCGTCGCGGACACGGGGCGCGGCCCCATGGACGCCCCGCCGGAAACCGCGCTGCTCGCGGGCGCGAATCCCTTCCGCGGAGCCCTGGCTCTGCGCGCGCCGGGGCCCGGGCGCGTGACGGTGCTCGACGTGCTCGGCCACCGCGTGCGCGCGTTCGAGGCCGCGGGCGGGTCGCTGCGCTGGGACGGCCGGGACGGAACTGGACGCGACGCGCCTCCCGGGCTCTACTTCGTGCGCTGGCAGGGGCCGAAGGCTTCGCGCATGGTCCGCGTGGTCCGGCTTGGCCCGTGAGGACCTGCCGGGAAGCGGCGGCCCGCAGCCACCGCTTCCCGGCCACCACCGTCCGGGGAAACTCATGTCCGCTCGCCGCGCCGTCCTCGTCGCCATCGCCGTCATCGCCGCGCTCGCGGCGTTCGTCGCGTGCACACCCGCACCGCGCGCGCCGCGCACGCCGCGCTGGGCCGACGTGCTCGAGGCGACGCCCGCGTTCCTCGCCGGCGCGCCCGGGTTCGACCCCTCGCTCGCCGCGACGCCGGGCGGCCGGGTGGCGCTCACGTGGGTCACGCGCGACACGAGCGGCGCCGATCTCTGGATCGCGTTTTCGGCGGACAGTGGCGGCCGCTTCTCTGCGCCCACGCGGCTCAACCTGCGGCGCGGGCGCGTCGCGTCGGATCCCGAGAGCCGGCCGGTGGCGGTGTTCGCCGCGAACGGCCGCGTCGTGGCCGCCTGGGCTGCGGCCCGCGATTCGGGCCGCTTCGCGGACGACATCGTGACCCGCGCGAGCGACGACGGCGGCGCGAGCTTCGGGCCGGAGACCATCCTCAACGACGACCGCGCGCTGCAGGGCTCCACGTATCACGGCTTCGTGGCGCTGGACGCGACGCCGCAGGGACGCGTGTTCGCGGCGTGGGTGGACGGGCGGGCGACCGCGCTCGCGGCGGGCGAGGCCGGGCCGGCAACCGCCGAGGTCTGGAGTGCGGCGAGCGACGACGGGGGGGCGACCTGGGGCGCCAACCGGCGCGTCGCCGCCGGCGCGTGCCCATCCTGCCGGGTTGCGTTGCGCGCGAGCGCCTCGCTGGTCGCGCTCGCCTATCGCGGGGTGCGCGACAGCGTCCGCGATCCCCGCCTCGCCGTGTCGCGCGACGGCGGAACGACGTTCGCCTTCGACACGCTCGTCTCGGCCGACCGCTGGAGACCCGCGGCCTGCCCCGCGACGGGACCCGCGCTAAGCCTGAGCCGCGACGGCGGCTGGATCGCGTGGTGCACGGGCGGCGCCGGCGCCGCCGGCGTCCACGCCTGCATCTGGCGCGCCGGCCGCGGCGCGACGATGACGCCCGCCGCGCTGGACGATACGCTGCGCCAGTGCGCCCATCCGCTGCTCGTGAGCATGGGGTCCGCGACGCTGGCCGGCGTGCTCGCGCGCGCCGGCGCGTCCCGCCGCGTGCTGGCGCTGCGCACGCTCGGCGCCGAGGGCGAGTTCTCGCCATGGCTGCTGCTGGGCGCCAACGCCCGCTCCGCCACGATCGCGCCCCAGGACGCGCGCCACGCGCTCGCCGCGTGGGTCGAGCAGTCCGACGCGGGCCCGCGCGTGCGCGTCGTCCGGGTGACGCGCCGGTAGGGCGGAGTATTCATGAACCGCCAGGGACGTCGCCTCCCTGGATGAAGCCGCCAACTACCTGCTGGGCTGGGGGTTCCGCGCCCCGGGGCGCCGGGCCGAGGAGAGATAGAGTTTATGCAAGAGTCTATCATTGGGGCGCGCACCGTCTCCGCGCTTTGAGTCGCGTTGACATGCCGCTCAGACTAGTGCAGCAAGATCACTCTGCGCGTAGCGCGCACCCCCGGGCCAGTCAGTCGGGTGAAGTACACGCCGTCCTTCACCCCGCTCCCCGCTTCGGACTTCCCGTTCCAGACGACGGTCTCGGTTCCGGCGCGACGCTCGCCATCTACGAGCCGACGCACGAGCCGTCCGCTCACATCGTAGACGTCCAACTGGACACGTCCCGCGCCCGCGATGGCGTAGGTCACCGCTATCGTCCCGCTGGTCGGGTTTGGCCACAACCGCCGCAGACCACTGACAACTGGCATTCCCTCGGGGTCCCCAACAGCCCCCGAAGAAGGGGCCATCTTCGTCCCCACGTCGATCTCGGTCGTCCCGCCAGAGTCCGACCAGGTTTCGGTCCACACCATGACAGTCTTCCCGGCATCAAGGACGCCGCGCGTGCTGCTCCTTCCCGCC
>CAIXRL010000255.1 GCA_903921835.1 Candidatus Eiseniibacteriota bacterium
CGGAACTCGAACTTGTTGCCGGTGAACGCGAACGGCGAGGTGCGGTTGCGGTCGGTGTTGTCCTTGGAGACCGAGGGCAGCTTGGCGACGCCCATCTCGAGCACGAAGTGCTCCGGATCCCTGCCGGCCTGACCCGCGATCGTCTTCTCGATGATGCTCGTGAGCTGGTCGCCCACGAACACGCTCAGGATCGCAGGAGGCGCCTCGTTGGCGCCGAGCCGCAGGTCGTTGTTCGCGCCGGAGACCGAGAAGCGCAGCGCCACCGCGTGATCGTGCACGGCCTTCAGGCACACGGCCAGGAACGCGAGGAAGCGCAGGTTCTGATGCGGCGTCTTGCCCGGGTCGAGCAGGTTCTCACCGCGGTCCGTGGACATGCTCCAGTTGCAGTGCTTGCCGCTGCCGTTCATGCCGGCGAACGGCTTCTCGTGCAGCAGCGCCACGAAGTCGTGCCGCAGCGCGACCTTGCGGGTCAGGTCCATGGCGAGCACGTTGTGGTCGTTGCCGATGTTCACGTCCTCGAAGATCGGCGCCATCTCGAACTGCATCGGCGCGACCTCGTTGTGGCGCGTGCGCATCGGGATCCCGAGGCGGAACAGCTCGTACTCCAGCTCCTCCATGAACGCGATCACGCGCGGCGGGATCGAGCCGAAGTAATGGTCCTCGAACTGCTGGTGCCGAGTCGAGGCGGCGCCGAGCAGCGTCCGCTCGGTCAGCGTCAGGTCAGGCCGCAGCGCCACCTGCGCGCGGTCCACGAGGAAGTACTCCTGCTCGATGCCGAGCGTCACCGTCACGTGCTTGACGTCCACGTCGCCGATGAGCTTGAGGAACGCGGTGGCGTTGCGGCTGAGCGCCTCCATGGAGCGCAGCAGCGGCGTCTTCTGGTCGAGCGAATGCCCGTGGTAGCTGACGTACGCCGACGGAATGCACAGCGTGCGGCCGTTGGCGCTCTCCACCAGGAACATCGGCACGCTGGGATCCCACGCCGTGTAGCCGCGCGCCTCAAACGTGGAGCGCATGCCGCCCGAAGGAAACGAGCTGGCGTCCGGTTCGCTCTGCCACAGCTGCGAGCCCGAGAACTTCTCGAGCACGCGCGCCTCGCCCGTCATCTGGATGTTGAGGTCGATGAAGGCGTCGTGCTTCTCGGCCGTGAGGCCGGTCATGGGCTGGAACCAGTGCGTGAAATGCGTGGCGCCGTGGGACACGGCCCAGTCGCGCGCAGCGGAGGCGACCTGGTCCGCCACCTCGCGCGTCAGCGGCGTGCCGCTGCGAAGCGTGGAGACGAGCGATTGGAAGGCCTCGCGGGGCAGCTTCTCGCGCAGCTTGAGCAGGTCGAGAACGTGCTGCCCGTAGTAGGTGCTCACCGGTGACCGGTGGCCATCGGGAAGACGCGGCGCATCGAAGGTGCGCGGCTGGCGGCTCATCGCCACACGGCGGGCGTCATCGCGGGGAGACGACATGAGGCACTCCTTTCGTGGACCGGCACGAACCCGACGGCTCCGTGACGATCGATGGAGCAACATGGACCCGGCGCGAGCGCACCCACGCCGAACCCGGGAACAGCAGTCAGATTAGCGGAGGATCCGTGAGTGCGCCACAGCCATCTTCGACACGGGCATCTTCGACAGCGGCGCCCTGCCGCCCCACAGGCATCTTGCAACGCGGCCCGCCCCAGCCCGGACGATTCATGAGCCCGCGGCCTGCGAGCGCGATCTGCGCGCCATCCGGACCCACCTTCGGTGGGTGCCCAGAAGCTCGACCGGCCGCTGTCCTCATCGTGTGGACAACACGGTTCCGGGGTACCCACCGAAGGTGGGTCCGGCCGGCCGATCTTCTTGCGGCTGACGCACATCTCGCACTCCCGGCTCGCGGTTCATGAATAATGCGGGCTAGCGTAGCACGATCAATCGCGCCGCCTCACGCCGCCCTCCGGACTCGAGCATGGCCCAGTAGATTCCCGACCCGACGCGCTGGCCGGACTCGTCCGTCAGGTTCCAGTCGGCCGCGTGCGATCCGGCGCCGAGCGCGCCGTCGAGCAGCGTGGACACGCGGCGGCCCTGCAGGTCGAAGATCACGAGGCGTGCGCGGCCGGCTTCCGGCAGGCCAAACGCGAGGTGTGCGGATGCGGTCGAGGGACCCGCGCCGGCCATCAGGCGAAAGGTCCGCGCGTCGGAAGCCCCGACGCCAACGGTCGCGGGCGGGACGGCGGCCATGTAGACGTTCGGGTTGAAGTCGCGCCCGTCCGACCACGCCACCGCATAGCCCTGGGCGCTGGCGAACAGCGAGAGGTAGTCGCCCTCGTTGGGGATGATGTTGGTGGAAACGCTGCTCCACGCGGTCCCGATGTTGGTCACCGAGCCCTGCTCCCGCCACGTCGTGCCGCCGTTGGCCGAGGCCGCGAGGTAGATGTTGGACTCGCCGCCGCAGGTCCCGGCGCTGGCGTCGCGCCAGTCGTACCACGCGCAGGCGACCTGCCCGGTGGGCATGACGGCGATCTCGGGCAGCCAGTCGTCGTAGCCGACCGGGTCGTTGTTCACCCGGACCGGCGTGCTCCACGCGAGGCCGCCGTCGTCCGAATACGACGCGAACACGTCACGCTGGTCGCGGCCGCGCTCGGTGGTGCGCGCCGCGGCGCCGGTGGCGACGCGGTAGGTGCCGCTGCCGGAGTAGCTGGCGATGCGCAGGTAGTAGGTGCCGGCCGTGGGCGCGGTGCAGATCCACACCGGGTGGTAGCCCTGGGAGACGTCCGTATCGGCGGCCTGCGTGAACGCCAGCCGCGTCGCGCCGTCGGTGGCGAAGAGGCGCATCGTGATCGTGAGCCCCGGGCCCAGCGCGTCGGCATCGACGATGATGCTCTGGCCGGCCGTGAGCGCGAGCGCGTACCAGTCGTAG
>CAIXRL010000256.1 GCA_903921835.1 Candidatus Eiseniibacteriota bacterium
AGGTATTTGCGCCGACGCCAGGTCGTTGACGCTTGCGCGCTTGCGAGTTTGCCGTTGACCTGCGATCCGGGGTCTCCGATATTCAGTAGCGATCATCCCCAGCGGGGCTCGCAAGAGCTTCCTGGCCCCCCCCGGGTTGCGGCCCGGGGGATTTGTCTTGCCCCCGTGCGAGCAGCCCGTGACCCGCACGGCATTCCTGGTCGACGGCTTCAACCTGTACCACTCACTCAGGGACGCCAGTCGTGATCTGGAGGGCGCGGGAACGCGCTGGCTCGACCTGCTCGGGTTGTGCACGTCGTTCCTGAACGAGATTGGCGGCAACGCGCAGATCTCGGAGGTCGGCTACTTCTCCGCCCTCGCGCATCACCTCGAGCCAGTCGAGCCCGGTCTGGTGGCGCGCCACCTCGCCTACATCGACTGCCTTCGTGCAACCGGCGTGCGCGTCGAACTCGGGCACTTCAAGCCGAAACCGATTCCGTGTCCGAACTGCGGGGTCCGGATCACGCGCCACGAGGAGAAGGAGACCGACGTCGCGATCGGCACGCGGTGGCTCGAACTGGCGGTGAGTGGGGAGTGTGACGCGATCGTGATCGTGAGCGGCGACAGCGATCTCGCCCCGGCGCTGCGGGCCGCGCGCCGCTGCCGGCCCGCTCTGCGCCTCCTGGCCTGCTTCCCGTACCACCGCCGGAGCGAGGAACTCGCGGCACTCGCCGACCGCTGCTTCAAGCTGCGCAAGGAGCGCTACCTCGCGCACCAGCTTCTCGACCCGCTCGAGCTGCCGGATGGCAGGCGTGTTGTGCGGCCAGCAGGCTGGCAGGCGCGACGGGGTGCGCCGCCGGCCGCGTGAGCGTCCCGCCGCGCTCTTCCGTGAGGGCAATGCGGGGCCCGCTGCACGGCCATTCGCATCCGCCCGCACGTGTGTTGGACACGCCCGGCGGCGAATGTATGCTGCGCGCGAGAAGCGTCGCGCCCGTGCTCGAGACGGGGTAACGCACCGGGAGTATCGCCATGCTGGCCGCAGGCAGGTCGCTCGGGCCGTACAGGATTCTCGCCCTGCTGGGAGCGGGCGGGATGGGCGAGGTCTACCGCGCCCTCGATACGCGCCTCGCACGGCAGGTGGCGATCAAGGTGATGACTCCGCGGTTCGCGCCCTCGAGGGAGGCCCACGCGCGCTTCGAGCGCGAAGCGCGCACCATCTCGCAGCTTTCCCACCCGCACATCTGTACGTTGCACGATGTCGGGCGCGACGGCGACATCGACTACCTCGTCATGGAACTGCTCGAGGGCGAGACGCTTGCGCACCGCCTTCGTCGCGGGCCGCTGCCGCCGGCGGAAGTGCTGAGGCTTGGCCGCGAGATCGCGTCGGCGCTCGACCGCGCACACGGGGCGGACATCGTGCACCGTGATCTCAAGCCGGGGAACGTGATGCTGACGCCGGCGGGCGCGAAGCTCATGGACTTCGGTCTCGCGGTGAGCGTCGCCTCCGCACCGCCGGGAGTGCCTCCGAGCGAAATGCCCACCGCGAGCGCGCCGCTGACCGCCGACGGCGCGATCCCGGGCACGCTGCAGTACATGTCTCCGGAACAACTCGACGGGCGTCCGCTGGACGCACGCAGCGACATCTTCGCCCTCGGGGCCGTGCTGCACGAGATGTCGACCGGCCGGCCCGCGTTCACCGGAGCGGGCCGCGCCAGCCTGGTCGCGGCAATCATGTCCGGCGAGCCGGCGTCGCTCGCGGACCTCCCGCCCGGGACGCCCCCGGGATTCGAGCGCGTCGTCCGTCGCTGCCTGGCGAAGGACCCGGGGGAGCGCTGGCAGACGTGCCGCGACCTGGCCCAGGAGCTCGACTGGCTGCGCGAGGAGTCCGCGAGCGCCTCTGGCGGCTCGGCGCGGCGGACCGGCGCGCGCGTGCCCGGTCCGCGACGCGCGAGGGTCGCGGGCGCGCTGGTCGTCGTCTTGCTCGCGATCGTCGCCGCGGCCGTCGCGTGGCGCACGCCGCTGATGGGGCGGCTCGGCGGAGCGCCGGCCGCGCCGTTCCGGAAGCAGTGGGTCGTCGTGGCCGACTTCGAGGGGCCCGCGGCCGACCCGGAACTGGCGGGCGCGGCGCGCGAGATCGTGTGCTCGATGCTCGACCAGTCTGGTGTCGTGGTCACGCTGTCGCGCGAGCAGGTCCGTCAGGCGCTGCGCGACGCGGGCCGGCCCGATACGTCCGGCGTCGGACCCGAGGTGGCCCGTGAGCTGGCCCAGCGCAACTCGGTCCGCGCGATCGTCGAGGGCCGGATCGCCAGGCTGGGCGCCGGGTACCCCGTGACGCTGCGCGTGCGCGATGCCGAGCGGGACACGCTGATCGCGACCGTGACCGGTGCGGCGCGATCCGAGACCGATCTGGTGCCCGCGCTCGCCCGCCTTGCCGGCCGCCTGAGCACGACGCTGAGCCGGCGGCGCGGAGAGATCGCCGCGACGCGGGAACGGATCGTCGCCCTGACGCCGTCGTTTGCGGCCTATCGGCGGTTCAGCGAAGGCTTCGCGGCCGCCCAGGCCGGCGACCCGGAAGGGGCCGTCGCCGCGTACCGGGAGGCGATCGCGATCGACCCCGATTTCGCCCGCGCTTACTTCGCGGAGGGCAACGCGTTCCAGATGACCTTCCGGTACGACTCGGCCGAGGTGGCCTACGCCGCCGCGTGGAGCCGCAGCCGGCGGCTGGCCGAGCTGGACCGCATCCGGCTGGAAGCCACGCTGGCCCGCTTCCGGGGCGACGAGGAGGGCGCGCTGGCCTGCTGCGACCGGCTCGCTGCGGACGACGCCACGGCCGCGGCGGGCCTGAGCCTCCGCACGGCCGTCTTGTTCGACCTCGGGCGGTTCCAGGAGATCCCCGAGTGCGTGCGCCAGGGGATCGCGCGCAGCCCCGTCGGTCCGTCGCAGATCGCGATCATGAACATGGCCATGGCGCTCATCCGGGTGGGCCGTTTCGACGCGGCGCGTCCCTGGATCGCCCGCCTGGGCGGCGCCTACTCCCGGCAGGTGCCGCTCTACCTCGCGCAGGCCGAGGGCCGCTGGGATCGCGCCGACAGCCTCGCCCGCGAGGTCCTGCGCAGGCCCGACGCCACTGACGCCCTTCGCATCGCCGCCCAGGACGTCGTGGTCTCCGAGGAGGCGGCGCGCGGCGAGGTGTCGCTCGCCGGGGCTTCGTTGCGCGCCGCCGTCGAGGAGTGGTCGCGGGAGTATCCGCTGCAACCGAGCGATGCCGTACGGAGGCTCGCCCTGCTCTCGTGGACGCTGGGCACTCGGATGCCCGACGTGCGCGTCCCGGTGCCGCGCGGGGCGCCCGCGCAGGTCCTGCTGACGCATGCATTCGTCGCCGCCACGCTCGGCGACACCGCTCGCGCGCGCCGGTTGCTGGGGCGCGCCCGGGCCCGGCCCGGCGTGGAGGTGATGCGGCAGGGGGCCGGTCCCGAGGTGGTCGAGGCCATGATCGACTCGCGCGCAGGTCGCTGGGACGACGTCATCCGCGTGCTGGACCCACTGGCGTGGATTCCCATCGAGCGTGGGTTCGCGCCGTTCGGCTCAGGACGCGCGTGGCCGCGGTGGCTGCTCGCGGACGCTTTCGAGCGATCGGGCCGCCCGGATTCCGCTGCCGTCTGCTTCGAGTTGCTGCTGCCCGAGCATCAACCGCTCTTTTACAACGACGACCCCGCGGCCCGGCGCTCGCTGGAGTCGCTCGTGCACTACCGCCTCGTGAGGCTCTACGGGCGGATGGGCCGGCGCGCCGCGGCCGGGCGGCACCTGCGCGAGCTCGAAGCCACGCTCAGGCACCCCGATCCGCCTCTCCGACACTGGATCCCCGACGCGCGCGCTGCGCTGGCGGCGATGGGTCCCGGGGGCGCCGCGACGCGGCGGTGAGCGCGGGTCCATGGCCATCCGCCCGCGTCGTGCGTTTTCCGGGCTGTGGGGGGCCCTTAGCCCGGACTATTCATGAGCCCGCGGCCTGCGAGCGCGATCTGCGCGTCATCCGCTGCGAAGCTCGACCGGCCGCTGTCCTCATCGTGTCTGCAACACGGTTCCGGCGCGGCCGGCCGATCTTCTTGCGTCTGACGCACATCTCGCACTC
>CAIXRL010000257.1 GCA_903921835.1 Candidatus Eiseniibacteriota bacterium
AGGCCATCAGCCCCATCAGCGACCTGCGCTGCACGAAGGAGTATCGCTACCACATGGTCGATGTGTTCGTGCGCCGGCTGTTGCAGGAGGTGAAGTGATGACGATCTCGGTCACCATCAACGGACAGGCGTATCAGCGCGAGGTTGCGGGACACCGCACGCTGCTGCACTTCCTGCGCGAGGAGGTCGGGCTGACGGGCTCCAAGGAGGGCTGCGGCGCCGGCGAGTGTGGCGCCTGCACCGTCCTGCTCGACGGGCTCGCCGTGAACGCGTGCATGGTCCTCGCGGTCGAAGTGGATGGGCGGAAGGTCGAGACGATCGAGGGGGAGGCGAAGGGCGGAACGCTGTCGGCGATCCAGGAGGCATTCAACCGCCACCACGCCGTGCAGTGCGGTTTCTGCACCGGCGGCATGATCATGTCGGTGCGCGAACTGCTCGCGCGCAACCCGAAACCCACGGTCGACGAGATCAAGGAAGGCATCGAGGGCAACTTCTGCCGCTGCACCGGCTACCAGCAGATCATCGAGGCGGTCCTCGATGCGTCCGGCCAGCTCACCGGGAAGGGCGGGGTGAAGTATGCATGAGAACAGCGACCCCAGGACGCTGAAGCACGTCGGCAGGAGCCGCGATCGCTCGGAGGTCACGGAGAAGCTGACCGGCCAGGCCGTCTACGCCAGCGACATGGCGTTCCCCGGCATGCTGCACGCCCAGGTCAGGAAGAGCCCGCACGCGCGGGCCCGCATCCGCGGCATCGACACGTCGAAGGCCGAGCAGCTGCCCGGCGTGCGCGCGGTGCTCACGGGCGCCGAGCTCGACTACCGGCTCGGCCTGTACGTCGTGGACAAGCACATCCTCGCCCGCGAGGAAGTGCGCCACTTCGGCGAGGCCGTCGCCGCGGTCGCTGCGGACACCCTCGAGATCGCCCGGCGTGCCGCGGACCTGATCGAGGTGGACTACGAGGTGCTGCCCGCGGTACTCAACCACATGGACGCCCTCAAGGAGGGTGCGCCGCTGGTGCACCCGGACCTCGGCAAGTACGACTTCGTCGCGGCGGCGTTTACGCCCGTGCCGGGAACCAACATCGCGAACCTGACCAAGCTGCGCAAGGGTGACGTCGAGAAGGGTTTCGCCGAGTCCGAGTGGCTGGTCGAGCGCGAGTACACCAATCCCTCCGTGCAGCACGTGCCGATGGAGACGCACGTCACGATCGTCGAGTGGAAGGTGGGCGACATCATCAACATCTGGTCCAGCGCCCAGTCGCCTTTCACCGTGCGCAACCTGTTCTGCTACGCCTTCAAGCTGCCGCTCAACAAGGTGCGCGTGATGGTGCCACACGTGGGTGGCGGCTTCGGAGGCAAGGCCGGTATCCACCTCGAGCCGCTGGTGGCGTGCCTGTCGCGCAAGGCGGGAGGGCGGCCCGTGAAGTTCCAGGCCACCCGCGAGGAGGAGTTCAGCCTGCTGCCGTGCCGCAGCGCTCTCACGTATCGCATCAAGACCGGCATCGCCGCGGACGGCAGGATCCTCGCGCAGAAGATGACCATGTACTGGGACGCCGGCGCCTACGCCGACTACGCCGTGAACGTGACGCGCGCCTCGGGCTATTCCGCCGCGGGCCCCTACGAGATTCCCAATGCCTGGCTGGACGCCTACACGCTCTACACCAACAAGCCGTACGGCACCGCCTACCGCGGCTTCGGGCACGTCGAGTTCTTCTGGGGCCTCGAGCGCCACATGGAGCTGATCGCCGAGGTGATCGGCATGGACCCGCTCGAGTTCCGCCGCCTGAACGCGCTCGTGCCGGGATCGAAGACGCTGACCGGCGAGGTGATCACCGCGAACACCGGCGACGTCACCAAGTGCATCAACGCGGTCGCCGAGTCGATCGGCTACGGCAAGCTGGACGCCGACGAGCTCGCGCGCGAGCAGCGCACGGGTCGCAGGATCGGCAAGGGCATCGCGGCGCTGCACAAGGCGCCGGCCATGCCGCCGTTCACGGCCACGGCGATCATCATCAAGATGAACTCCGACGGCAGCGTGATCGTCAACGTGGGCCTGACCGAGATCGGCCAGGGTTCCACAACGGCGCTGCAGCAGATCGTGGCCGAGCGGCTGCGGTTCGGCGTCGAGCAGGTCAAGGTGTGCGTGGACAAGGACACCGACCGCGATCCGTACGACTGGCAGACCGTCGCCTCGAAGGGTCTCATCCTGAGCGGCAACGCGGCGCTGCTCGCGTGCGACGACCTGCTCCGGAGCGCGTACGAGGTCGCGGGCCAGGTGCTGCGCGCCCAGCCGTGCGACCTCGATCACGATTCCGAGAAGATCTTCATCAGGCACCACACGGCTCACTCGGTGAAGTTCGCCGAGCTGTCGGTCGGCTACGCGTTCCCCAACGGCAACGCCATCGGCGGGCCGCTGGTCGGCGTGGGCCGCTACGTGGCGCAGGGGCTCTCGAACCTCGACAAGGAAACCGGCCAGGGCAATCCCGCGCTCGACTGGACCTACGGCGCGCACGGCGTGATCGTCGAGGTGGACCCCGTGAGCGGCGAGTACCACGTGCTCAAAATCGCGTCCGCGTTCGACGTGGGCAGGGTGATCAACCCCGAGATCGTGCGCGGCCAGTGCATCGGCGGCATGATCCAGGGCCTGGGGACCGCGATCTGCGAGGGCTACATCTACGATGAGATGGGGCACCTGATGAACCCCTCGTTCACGGACAACAAGATCCCGACCGCGCGCGACCTGCCCGACGTGATTGAGAGCATCGTCATCGAGACGCCGCAGGTGGACGGACCCTACGGAGCCCGCGGCGTCGGCGAGCACCCGATGATCTCGGTGGCCCCTGCGCTCGGCAACGCCATCAAGGGCGCCGTCGGCGCCGAGCTGACGCACATGCCCATCCGTGCCGAGGACGTGTGGCGCGCGATGACGAAGAAGGAGCCCATCAGCAACTGGATCACGAAGACGCCGAACAAGTCCTGCAAGGCGTGATCCGCTGAAGCGAACGCGATGGCCCATCTGGCGGTGCCGGGTGGGCCATCGCGGTGAGCGACGGCCGGGTCAGCGGAATTCCGGCCGTTTCCTCTCCCTCAGTCCCCCGCCTTCGCCCCGCGCATCCTCAGCTGGTAGGCGTAGGAGAACGCCAGCATCGCCGCGCCCACCGCGATCGCGGTGAGGAACCGCCAGAACACGTCGATGGTCTGCAGGTCGAATACCAGGAACTTGAACAGCGTGATGCCGAGCAACACGAGGCCGGTCCAGCGCAGGAACGGTAGGTCGCGCAGCCAGCCGGCGACGAGGACGAACACGGCCTGTCCGAGCCACGCCACGCTCGCCAGCGCGGCCGCCAGGGCGTACTCGCGCAGGACCGCCTCCTCGGAGTCGGGGGCCCCGGCGGGCGCTCCCCGCCGGACCATGACCTGCGCCACGTGCTGCATTTCGCGCATGCTCCACATCATCAGCGCGAGGTTCGCCGCGGTGGCCCACAGCTCCGGCGTGCGGCGCTCGAACCTGGCGAGCCGGCCGCGGTGCGAGGCGTAGCGCAGGGCCACAGCCGCCGTGATCCCCACCGCGAGCAGGTCCAGCAGCGACGTGGGGTGCAGGAACAGCGGCAGGTCGGTTCACCAGCCGCTGTCCGCGCGCACGCACAGCGCCAGCAGCGCCACCAGCCCCAGCCCGGCGCCGCAGAGCCGCGGCGGCAGCGCACCGCGCGCACCGCGCCACGCCAGCAGGGCCGCCTGTGCGAGCCACGCGACCGAGGAGAGCGCCGTGGCCAGCGCACCCCGCCGCTCGCCCACCTCGATGCCGGCCGGCGGCGGGAGGGCGTGGAACCTCCCGCCCGCCTCGGTGAGCGCGGCGGCGAGATGGCCCGCCTGGTTCGAGAGCCAGTACGCGAGGAGCAGGTGCCCCACCACCGTCCATGCCTCCGGCGCATCTTGTTCGAAGGAGCCCTGGTGCTCGCGCCCGCGCGCGAGCACGCCGGCCGCGACGAGCAGCGTCACGATGCAGAGAACGTCGCGGATCGCGGCGCCGTAGAAGGCGGGCCACCGGTCGCTCGTCCAGCCCCCGGCGTTGAAGCGCAGCAGCAGGCCGATGGCGCCCGCCAGCAGCACCAGGTGCCCCATCGCGCGCAGCCAGCCGCCGCGCGGGCGCATACCCAGCAGGATCAGCACCGTGCCCTCGACAGCCCACGCGAGCGCAGTGAAGACCGGCCCGACGGCGCGCTCGCACCCGGCCGTGACGAACAGCGTCGCGGCGGCGGTCAGCGGCACCCACAGGTCGCGCTCGGGCCGCCGCGAGTCCACCCAAAGCGCGGCCGCGAGCATCACCCCCGCGAGCGCGAACAGCAGCATCGCGACCTGGCCGCGTGGTGCCCACGACAGGAACGGCGCCGAGGCTGCGAGCAGCGCGAGAGGGGAGACGGCCACGACCGCGAGGTCCGCAGGCCGCACGCGGCCCTCCGCGCGAACGAGGCGTTGCAGCGGCGCCAGGCCGAGCACGGTGAAGAGCCCGGCCAGCCCGGCCTGGATGCCCCATCCCCAGGCGGGCTCGCGACACGTGGCCAGCCACGTGAGCGCGCTGAGCACGATGGTCACCAGGTCGAGCCCGCTCCAGCCCGCGCGCGCGGCGAGCGCGAAGACGAGCAGGTCGGTGACGGTGAGGTATCCCAGCAGGAACGCGGAGGAGCCTTCGAAGCCCTGCATACCGAGCCAGCGCGCCGTGAACTGCGGCAGGAAGGCGCCGATGACGCCGAACGCGGCGATCGCCTGCACGCGGTAGCGCAGTCCGGTGGCGATCGCCTGCACGCGGTAGCGCAGTCCGGTGGCGATCGCCCCGAACGAGGCCAGCGCGAGCAGCGCGAGCGCGCCCCCGGCACTGAACACGTGCAGCCGGATGTGCCCGAGGTACAGCGTCGTGTAGACCACGCCGAGCCCGACCCCGATGAGCGCGTGGCCGAAGCCGGGTGTGCGGCGCGCGAACGCGTCGCCGCGCCACGCGAGCGCGAGCCCGAAGGCCACGCCGCCTGCCACGAGCACTTCCGGCCCGAACCGGCCGGTGGAGCAACCTCACACGATCATCAGGAACGCGCCGAGCAGGAGCACGACGGAGCCCAGGTTCTGCAACCACACGCCGCCGACGAGTTGCTCGAGGTTCGCAGGGTCCAGGGGGGCGTGCCCGGCGGGCGCGGCCCGGAACGAGGGACGTGCTGGAGGGATGCGACGCTCCGGCGCCGTGGGCGGCGCGGGTGGAGCCGTCCACGCGGTGGCGGCTGCGGGCGGGCCGGGCAGCGGCGCGGGAGTGGCGGGCGCGGTCGGCGGCAAGGGCGGGGATGCGCTCGCCGGCAGGGCAACGGCGGGCGCTCCCGAAGTCGTCCCATCCGCCGGGCTCCCGCCAGGGTGGCGCAGGCGCGCGACCTCGGACTCGAGCCTGCCGATGCGCTTCTTCATCGCGTCCAGCCGGACGAACAACGCGATCGTCATTGCCAGCAACGTCACCAGCAACAGAAGCGAAGCGAGGAAAGAGACTGCCTCCATGGGCGAACCTCCTCCGGGCGAGCCGCGGGGATTCCGTGCTCACCGGCGGTACGCGCCGCGCCGCGCGGGATGACGCGAACGGGGCCGCCGCCGGCTTCCGGGAAGTTATCCGGCACCGACCTGCGTCACGATACTCCCGCGCCCGGTCGACGCTCCACGGAAGTCCTCCGCGAAGGCCGGGCGGGCAGCCGCGGCTCTCCGGACCTGGAGGGGGGCGATTCCAGGGACCGATCGGGAACGGCCGTCACGTGCGTGCCCGGGTCACGCCGGGAACCCCGGCTACTTGGCTCTCGCGCGTCCCTTTGGAACCACGCGCACCGCTTCGCCCCACTGCGCGAGGAACGCCGTGACGAACTGCTGCACGCCGTGGCCTCCGGTCGCCAGCGGGGCGAGCGCAAGCGCCACCGCGACGGCGATGTGGTAGCCCGTCGAGCGCGTGGACTCCGCGCGCAGGTAGGCGGCGTGATCCGTGTTGATCCACACGGTGTTCTCGATCAGGCGCGCGAGTTCGGGATCGCCGGGGCGCGCCTCGAACTGCACGGAGAGCCCGTAGCGCTGCCCGCGGCCCATGCGCCCGCCGGACGTGCCATTGTCCGCATCGCCCGGGGCCGCCGCTTCGTCCAGCGCGCGCGGAGCCTCGCCCGCGGGCGCTGGCGGCGTCAGCGTCGGTGCGCCCGCTTCCGAGGCTTGCGCGTCCGCCACGATCGGCTGCCCGTCGGGCGTCGGCTCGGGCGCCGGCTCGGACGTCACCGCCTGACCCGGGAGCGCTTCCGCTTCGGGACCCTGCCCGCTGCCGCCTGCGCCACCGGGCAGCCCGATGCGCCGCTGGCCGCCGCGCTGCTGCTCAACCAGCGACGAGAGCAGCGGGAACGCGTCGCTCAGCCCTTCGAGCACGCGCTGCAGGTCGCGCTCCATCGGCCGCGCGACCTTGCGCCGCTCGTCCTGCGCGACGTCGCGCGCGTCGCCCCAGCGCGAGAGCTGCGCCTGCACCGCCTCCTGGATCACGCGCCGATAGGACAGGTACAGGGCGCCCCGCGGCCCCGTGCGCACGAAGTCGCCCTTGTTGAGCGTGAGCGCCTGCGACAGCGCCGGAATCTCGATGATGCCCGTGACGCGGTCGGGCGCCGCCGGCAGGATCCCGAGCCAGTCCCAGCCGCGGCGGATCACCTTGCCGTACGTGCTGATCGCGATCCCGCGCATGTGCTCGGGCAGCGGCGAAGCGTGGCGCTCGATGTGACCGAGACCCGAGGGCTTGCGCTGGCGCTCGATGCGCACCTCGAGCGCCGCGTGCTCGGTCGAGCGATCGCGCCGGCGCTCGAGCGTGCGGCCGTTCACCTCGAAACGAACGCCGTGCGGATAGAGCGGTGCGAGCGCGGCCTCGAACGACGCGTCGACCAGCGGCTGGAAGTGCTGCCGGACGACGTGCTCGACGTAGCCGGCGTCGAGCAGCGGCGAGAGCCCGTGGTTCAGGCGAAGCGTCACGGACGTGCCGTGTGTCGCGACGACCCCGGCGGGCGCGATGGCTTCGTACGGCGCCATCTCGCGCGAGGCCAGGTGCCAGCGCGAGGCCGCGTGCGACTTGCCGCGGCGCGACTCGGTGATCACCTCGCGCGCCGCCAGCAGGGCGAGCTTGATGCCGACGCCGGCGAAACCGATGCCGGCCCCGCGCGTCTTGCTGCTCGCCGCGAGGTTGTGGAACTGGCGCAGCTCCTTCCAGACCATGCCGCGGCCGTCGTCCTCGAGCTGGAAGGTCGCCGCGGCTGGATCGGCGGTCATGCGGATCACGGTCGCACCGGCATCGAGCGAGTTCGCGACCAGCTCGGTCAGGATCGTCTCCTCGAGACCGCCGGGATAGGCGTCGCGCAGGTCCTCGAGCAGGTGGCGAAGATCGACCTTCGTGAATCCGCGGCCTCGCGGCATGAGGGAACCTCGGTTGGACGAGACGGGTCTTGTCGGAATGCGGCGCGACGGGCGCGGCGCGAATGGGGAAGGAGTACAGCATCGGGCGCCCAGCCGCGACCCGGGGCGACATCCGAGCGCGACGCCAGCACGAAATCACGGCCGGGCAGCGCCCTGCTGCGATTTCCAGCCGGCCTGTTATGCTCGCCGTTGCGCGCAAACAGGACACATGGAGGGCCGCTCCCGCACGGGCGAGCCGAACACCGACATGGGGGCAACAACGTGTTTGCCGGCCGCGTGACGCGCACAGCGATCTCAAGCCGCCGAGGCAGGGCGCCGTGGATCCTGGTCGCGCTCCTCCTGGGCTACCTCTCCGGCGGCCCTGTCGGCGCTGCGCGGGCCGCGACCGGGTCGCCTGCGCCTGCCCCGCCTCGCTCCATCCGCGAGATGCTCGACTGCGGTTACGCGCATATGGCGCAGGACGCCTCGCGCGAGATGCTGCGGCGGACCGCCGCCGAGGGCGACTCGTCGGGCGTCGCGGCCGCGATCGAGTACTACCTCGAGGCGAGCCAGCGCCCGTGGGCCGGCGTGCCGCGCGACGCCGAGGGAAGCGCGCGCCGGCTGCTGCGGCTGCGCCAATCGGGCTCGCCGCCCGACACGGTGGCGATTGTCACCGCGACGCGGTGGCTGGGCGTGGTGTTGCGCGAGCAGGATGACCTGGTTCACGCGCGCGAGACGCTCGAGGGCACGCTGACCCTGCGGGCGCGCTCCGACAGCGCCCCGCTGCGCGAGTTCGCGCGGTGCGACTACGAGCTGGCGCTCACGCAGCAGGCGGGGGGTGACAGCCTGGCTGCCGCCGCCAGTGTCACGCGTGCGGTCGCGGAGTGGGAGCGGACGCCGGGGCCGGACAGCCTGTGGTTGAGTGAATACGAGCGCGTGCTTCGGGCTGCCGCTCTTCGCGACACCGCAGTGATGGGCGCCATGGGGAGCGCCGTGAGGGAGTGCTCCCGGATCCGTGAGTTCGATGGTGGATGGCTCTCCGGGCCACTGCTCCTGCGCCAGGCGTTGCGGTCGCTGGAGTCGGTGCGCATGGCCGCCATCGACCGTGTGCAGTTGCGGGTCCTGCTGTATGCGCGGGCGAAGCAGGCCGCGGATTCGCTGCGCGGCACTCCCCGCGAATCGGAGGCGCTGCAGTGCCTCGCGCGTCTGCAGTGGGAACTCGACCTTGCTGGCACCAGCGACTCCCTGGCCCTCCAGCGGGCTCTCCGGACGCGCGAGCAGGAGCTTGGACCCAATGCACCCGATCTCGTCTGGCCTCTCATGAACCTGGGGCGGCGGAGAATGGCCGATTCGATTGCAGCTCCGTGCCTGCTACGTGCGATCGCAATCGAGTCGGCACGAGCGCTCCCCGATACGACCATCCTGCTCGACGCG
This sequence comes from Candidatus Eiseniibacteriota bacterium, assembly GCA_903921835.1. Lineage (GTDB taxonomy): Bacteria > Eisenbacteria > RBG-16-71-46 > RBG-16-71-46 > RBG-16-71-46 > CAIXRL01. The sequence continues at coordinate 8,864 of CAIXRL010000257.1, forward strand.
ATGATCTCGGCTTCCATCGCCCTGAGCGCCGAGTCCGCTGTGTCTTCCGATCGGGATCGCGCCAGGGTTCTTGGCGATTCGCTCAGCGGGCGCGCATTCGAAATGCTGGCCAGGTATTCGCTGCCCCCCGATCCTGTGCTTCTCGCGCTGATATCGCTCCTCGGGTCAACGACCGCCGAGCCGTCACAGAACCTCCGAAGGGCCCTGCAAGGCCTGAAGCAACACCCGCTGCCCCAGGGCGATACGTACGTGTTTGCCCGGTTGTCGGAGGCGGTCATGGAGTTCAAGGCCGGCAATCTCAAGACGGCGATCGGTGTCATGGACAGTTCCCTCGCGGCCAACGAGGTCCTTCACGGCCCGGAGACACCCGCGCTGCTGGAGGGTCTTCAGTTCCTTGGCGCGATGCAGTTCATCCGGGGCGATCTGATCGAAGCTCGTGGGAAACTCGAGCGCGGGCTGAAGATCGTGGGTGCCGACCCCGGTTTGACACACGACGAACTGGCGACGGCGATGTTGCCCATGGGTTGGGTGCTGATGTCGCTGGGGAACTTCGCAGCGGCGGAATCACTCGTGACCCGCGCGCTGCGGCTCGTGGATACCACGGGCGTGGCCGACCCCAACCTCATTCCGTATCTCGGCTCGCTGGGCGAGACGGTTCGCGATCCGATGATGAAGATTGCGTGTTTCGGGAGAGCGCTTGCCATTCTCGCAGGGCACGGCAATGGCGATTCGGAAACCGAGGCCGATCTGCTCGAACGATACGCCACGTGGCTCGACGGGCGGGGCGAGTATCCGCAGGCACGTGACACCTTCGCGCTTGCGCTCACGAAGCGCCGCGAGAGCGGGCCGAGCTGGACCGACGCCGCGGACATTGTCGGTCTCGCCCACGCCAGCAGCCGCCTCGGGGCCGCCAGGGAAGCCTGTGACAGCGTGGTCGTGGCGCTGGGCACGCTCGAGCGCGCGCTCGGTTCGGACAGCCCCGCGCTGGTTCCTTACCTCGCCGCGGCGACCGAGATCTTCCTCGCCGCCGGTGACTCGGCTGTAGCGGCGGGCTATGCGGCCCGCGTCGCGGACCTCGAGCGCGCCGCGCTCGAGGCGACGACGCCCGCTCTGTCCGAGCGCGAGGCCTTGATGTTCGACGCGCTGCCACGGTCCGGCGTGGACTGGCTGCTCTCGCTGACGGGCCCGCGCGCGGCGCCCCCGGATCGCGGCCGTGCGTGGAATGCGGTGATCGCCTCGCGCGCGCTGGTGCTCGATGAGATCGCGCGGCGCCATCGCCGCGTGGCCGACGTCGCGCGCCAGCAGCGCGAGCTGACCGCGGCGGCGAAGCAGCTGGCGACGCTGACCGTGAGCGCCGAGCCCATGGACCCCGTGCGCCGTCGCGTTCTGCTCGGCCAGGCCCGCGACCGCAAGGAGCGCGCCGAGCGCGCGCTGGGTGCGGCCAGCGCGGACGCCGGGGCGGCTCTCGCGGGACGCCGCACGGACGCGGCGCAGGTCCAGCGTGCCGTGCCCCGGCGCTCGGCGCTCGTTTCGTTCAGGCGCTACCACCACCTGCGGTTGCGGGACGCGGAGCGCGCGCGGGAGGTTCACGCGGGCCGGGATACGGTGGAGTCCTACGTAGCCTTCGTCGCGCGGGCCGGGCGCACGGATCCGGATCTGGTTCCGCTCGGGCCGGCTGCCACCGTGGATTCGCTGGTGGCGGCGTGGAGCCGCGAGATCGCGAGCGGACGGTCCGGGCAGGACGCGCGGGCAGCGGAAGCGCGTTATCGCCCCGTGGCGATGGCCCTGCGCGCGCGCGTCTGGGACCCGGTCGCGGCGCGACTGGACGCGTCGGACACGCTGGTCTTCCTGGTGCCCGACGGCGCGCTGCACCTGGTGAGCTTCCCGACGCTGCCCGCGGCCGACGGCCGCTACCTGGTCGAGTCCGGCCCCGCGCTGCAGGTGCTGACCACCGAGCGCGACCTGGTGGCGCTGCAGGAGCCCGCGAACACGGGCGCCGGCATGCTGGCGCTGGGGGGCGTGGACTACGACCACGCCGGTGGTCTGCCGCACCGGCAGCCCGCTCGCGGCGGCGCGAGCCGCACGGCCGCCAGGGCCGCCGCGTACCGTGGCCCGCGCTCGAACTGCGAGACGTTTCGCTCGCTGCACTTCCTCCCGCTGCCCGGCACGCGTTTCGAGTGCGACGCCATCGTGGCGGACTTCCGCGCCGTGGCGCGCACGGCCGCCTCCGGCGAGAGGGTGGAGTTGCTGACGGGTGGCGCGGCCGACGAGGCCAGCTTCAAGACGGATGCGCCGGGGCATCGCATCCTGCACCTGGCGACGCACGGCTTCCTGCTGAGCGGGCGGTGCGGGGCGTCGCCGGGGGCGGCCGCTGGCCCCACGTCCGCGCGCGGTGCCGTCGCACCGGTCGCGGAGGAGGACCGCACCGATCCGCTGCTGCTCTCGGGCCTGGCGCTGGCGGGCGCCAACAACCGCGACCGGATGCGGGCTCCCGACGCGGAAGACGGCGTGCTCACGGCGGAGGAAGTCGGTGCGCTCGACCTGTCGGGCGTGGAGTGGGCGGTGCTCTCGGGCTGCGAGACGGGTGCGGGGGAAATCCGGGCGGGCGAGGGTGTGTTCGGGTTGCAGCGTGCGTTCCGCATCGCGGGTGCGCGCACGCTGGTGATGAGCCTGTGGTCGGTGGGGGACCGGAGCACCGAGGCGTGGATGCAGGTGCTCTACCATGCGAGATTGCGCGACCACGCGAGCACTGCGACGGCGGTGCGCACGGCCGCGCGCACGGTGCTCGAGCAGCAACGGCGCCGCGGCGCGGGCACACACCCGTTCTACTGGGGCGCGTTCGTCGCGGCGGGGGACTGGCGGTGAGGGAGGCCCAGTGGCGCCACCCGCACCGGAGCGCCGGCATCCACGTGGCCCGAACACGCCGGGCGCTGACGGCATCGTAAGGGGGCAACCGTCGTTTTCGCCCCGGCCTGTCCCCTGGTGCCGGCCCCCCCGCTCCGACAAGGTGCCGCGCTCATGGCCCGCCTCGCTCCCGGAACCTCGCTCGGTCCGTACCAGATCGTCGCGCAGCTCGGCGCCGGCGGCATGGGCGAGGTGTATCGCGCGCACGACACGCGGCTGGGCCGCGACGTGGCGCTCAAGGTGCTGCCCGAGGCGGTGGCCGCCGATCCCGGGCGGCTGGCGCGCTTCGAGCGCGAGGCGCGCACGGTGGCGGTGCTCAACCATCCGCACATCGTCACGATTCACTCGATCGAGGAAGCCGGCGCGGTTCGCTTCCTGACCATGGAGCTGGTGGAGGGCGACACGCTCGACCGCCTGCTCACGCCCGCCGGCCTGCCCGTGCCGCAAGCGCTCGAGTGGGCGCTCGCGATCCTCGACGCGCTCACGGCCGCACACGAGCGCGGCATCGTGCACCGCGACCTGAAACCCGGGAACGTGATGATCACGCGCGACGGCCGGGTGAAGGTGCTCGATTTCGGGCTCGCCAGGCTGGACGAAGGCGCTGGTGGGGATTCGGACCCGTCCATGGTGACGCAGGCGCTCACCGTGCAATCGCCGGTCTCGGCCGAAGGCATGGTGCTGGGCACCGCGCCCTACATGGCGCCCGAGCAGATCCGCGGCGAGAAGGCGGACGCGCGCGCCGACCTGTTCGCGCTCGGCATCGTACTCTACGAGATGCTCACGGGCCGGCGCCCGTTCGCGGGGCGCACGCTGGCGGACCTGAGTTCCGCCATCCTGCGCGACACTCCCGCCAGCGCGCGTTCGCTGCGCAGCGAGATTCCGTTGCCGCTCGACCGCATCGTGGGCCGTTGCCTGGAGAAGGATCGCGAGCGGCGCTACGCCACGGCGCGCGACGTGCGCGCGGAGCTGGACGCGATCCGCCGCGAGCTGGAGTCGGGCGTGCAGTCCGGCGCCGGCGGCGTGGCCGGCGCGGCCGCGGTGGCGCCGTCGCTGGCGGTGCTGCCGTTCGCCAACATGAGCGCCGACCCCGAGAACGAGTTCTTCTCCGACGGCCTGACCGAGGAGCTGCTCAACGTGCTCGCCCGCAACCCGGGGCTGCGTGTGGTGGGGCGCACGTCATCGTTCGCATTCAAGGGCAGGCAGGAGGACCTGCGCGAGATCGGGCAGAAGCTGGGCGTGTCCACGCTGCTCGAGGGCAGCGTGCGCAAGGCGGGCAACCGCGTGCGCATCACGGTGCAGCTCGTGAAGGTTTCGGACGGCTTCCACCTGTGGTCGGAGACGTTCGACCGCGTGCTCGACGACATCTTCGCCGTGCAGGACGAGATCGCGAAGTGCGTCTCGCTGGCCATGAACGTGACGCTGCTCGGCACGCCGGCCGCCGCGCCCGCGCCGCGCAACGCCGGGACGTACGAGCTGCTGCTGCACGCGGGGCACCTGGCGCAGCAGCAGACCGACGCCACGCTGGCGCGCGCCGTGGATCTGTACCTCGAGGCGATCGCCAGGGTGCCCGACGACGCGCGTGCCTGGGCGGGCATCGCCTACGCGTACGTGACCCAGTACTACAAGGGCGCGCACGACGGCGACCCGGACGCGAAGTACCGCCAGGCGCGCGAGGCGATCGACCGCGCGGTCGCGCTCGACCCGAACCTGCCCGAGGCGTGGGAGACGCTGGCGATGGTCCTGGGCCCGATCGAGTTCCACTGGGCCGAGTCGCGCGATGCGATCCGCAAGGCGTGCGCGCTGGCGCCCGGGAGCGGGCGCCTGATGATGACGCTGGCCACGTTCACGGGCGCGCTCGGCGACGTGGCCGAGGCCGTCTCGCTCAGCGAGCGCGCCGTGGCGCTCGACCTGTTGTCCGCCACGACCGTGCTCAACCGCGCGCGCATTCTCTACTGGGCGCGCCGCTACGAGGAGTCGGAAGCGGCCTACGTGCGGGCGCTCGAGCTGAGCCCCGGCATCTCCGCCGGCTGGGCCCAGCTGGCCATGGCCTACGCGCTCATGGGTCGGCTGCCCGAAGCGCTGGCGGCCGCCGCGAAGGAAGCCACTCCCGGCTACCGCCTATGGGCGCAGGGCACCGTCCACCAGCTGCTTGGCGACCGCGCGGCCTCCGACGCGGCGCTCGCGGCGCTCATCGCCGAGGGCGAGCACTGGGCATTCCAGGTTCTCTGCGTGCACGCCATCCGCGGCGAGATGGACGAAGCGTTTCGCTGGCTGGACAAGGCCCGCGAAGTCCACGACGCCGGCCTGGCGCTCGTGCTCGTCAATCCCGCCCTGGACGGCATGCGCGCGGACCCGCGCTGGCTGCCGTTCGCGAAGCGCCTGGGGCTGGTGGCCTGACGGCCGCGCCGCGTCCGCCGTCGCGGCGCCGCGTTCAGGCGTGCGGCGCGCGGCCGGCGAGCCTCAGGCGCGTTTCGGTTCACCCGGGTCGCAGCAGAGCACGCGCTCGGGAACGCCCACCTCGATCCTCGAGAGGCCACCCAACCGGCCGAGCAACGCCTGGCTCTCTCCGGGTTCGAGCCGGTTGCCGGGCCTCTCGGTCGGCACGCCGTCGTCTCCGGTGACGCGGATCCACGCCGCGCGGGAGGTGAGCGTGTACACGACCGGCACCTGGCAGAAGGAGAACGCGAGGGAGCCCGCGGCCACGTCGAACGCCTGCGGCTGTCCCGCGAGGTCGAAGCCGCGGTACCTGCCGGGCTCGGTGAGGAACTCGTCCCGCCGCAGCAGCACGGGGTCGAAGCTCACGACGCCCTCGCGCACGCACACGCCCAGCTCGCCGAACCGGGTGAGGATCTCCTCCTTCACCTGGCCGGTCATGCCCGGCTGCTTCGCCCCCCCGTGGCCGGGCGTGTGCGAGTACGGGTCGGCGGGGAAGGCGCCGAAGTCCGCGGCGGACTTCTCGAATCCCAGCCCGCCCCGGATCCGGTAGTAGTCGCCCGCCAGCGCCGCGCAGAGCGCCGCGTCATCGCCGTCCTCGCGGGCACGCAGCGTGACCTCCTGCACCGCGAGCAGGAGCTTGGCGACCATGTGCCAGTAGACCGAGCCCAGCCCCTCGTAGGCGTACATCGTCCCGGAACGCCCCGTGAAGGTGCGGTGCCGGAAGACCTCCTCGAACAGGTCGAGCAGCAACTGCCGGTCGCGGGCCACGGCGACGGACCACGCCTCGCTCCCCGACAGCCGGTCCAGCGCCGCGGACAGGTCCGCGGCGTTGCTGAAGTCGGCGTGGAAGCGCAGCGTGCCCTCGGCGTCGCGCTCCAGGATCGACACGTCCTCGGCCTGGAGCAGCTCGGTGACGAGTGGCACGGCGAGTGCGTGCGCCTCGGGGACGCGGTTGCGATCGAGGAACGCGGGCAGCGGCTTCTCCGGGTACAGCATGAAGCTGTTCTGATCGGCGCGGTAGAGCGCGCTCGCGAACAGCCCGGGCACCAGCTGCGCGGCCTCCGCGGCGCCCACCAGCCCGGAGCTCAGCGCGGCCACCTGGCCCTCGAGCATGAGCCCGAGGGGCCGGACCGTTGCGACGCCCGCGCCGGTCTCGAGCAGGTTGTACGAGTGGTAGAGCCCGTCACTCCTGCGGTTGGCCAGGATGGCGTGGTCGAGCCACTGGCACGCGATCCGGCAGCAGGCCACGACCTCGCTCGCCTCCACCGGGGTCTTGCCGGAGAAGCCGTGGGCGTAGACGCGCTCGCGGTACACCGTGAACGCCTCGCCCAGCTCGTCCATGACCTGCCTGCGCGACACGTCGTCGACCCGCGGGTCGGCCAGCGCGACTCGCCGCACCTCGAGGACGCTGGTCACCTGGCGCAGCCAGCGGGCGACCTCCACCGAGACCGGGTGGCTCGTGGATGGCGACTCGCCGAGGAGATCCTCCACGAAGCGGAGGTAGCGCCGCAGGTAGCACAAGGTCACCACGGACACGCCGCTGCCGACGAGCGCGTTGTTCGCGTCGTTCCATTCCGGCCGCTCGGTGTTCATCCAGATCCCGCCGTCGGGTACCAGGCAGGACAGCTTGGAGAGGGCCGGCACGATGAGCTTCTCGAACAGGCTGGCGTGGTGGACGCCACCGTCGGCGCTGCGGACCAGCTTGCCGTCGTGCCCGTTCGCCGCCACGCGCTCCGCCACCCTGGCCGCGCGCTCGTTGTCGAAGCGGATCGTGGCGCGCGGGTGCGCCAGCATCCTGGCGTAGGGTTCGAGCCGGTACGGGACGTCGGCGTAGCCGAAAACTTCCTGGCCCAGCAGTTCCTCGAGACCGCCGGGAACGTGTTGTCGCATGGATTCGAGGAACTTGAGCAGGTAGACGATCTGGTGATCGCCCCAGTAGCCGATGCCGCTCCACGGGTTCTCGGGATCGAGCACCTCCCAGTCCACTCCATCGCGGGTGATCCGGTACGGGTTGAAGCCGTCCACGGTCGAGCCGTTGAGGAAGCGGGCGATCACGCCGGGGAGGAATCCCGGGAAGCTCCGCGTCAGCGCCTCCCAGTTCTGGAACACGTCCCGCCAGTTGCCCTCGAAGCGGAGTGCCTGGCTGCCGTCGCGATTGCGCACGTTGATCGAGAAGCGATTCCACGGCCGGCTGGGATCGCCGTGCCGGCGGCCGAAATAGAGCGGCAGGTACTCCAGCCCGAGCCGGCGCAGGTCCGCGTCCCCCGACTGCCCGGCCGCGCGGTGCAGGTCCACGACGTCCGGCTCCTCCGGCAGCCGGCTCACGAGGCCCGCGTGGCGCGCCGCGAGTGCCCGGTCGCGGGACCGCAGGAAGGCGGCCAGGTCCGAACGCGGGAAGGAGTGGTTCTTCACGAACACGCCGCCGCGCAGGTTGTTGAACAGCACGTTGGCGAAGTGGTGGGCGTGGACGTCCGCGCCCCGGGTGAGCTGGATGCCGTCGGCGCTCCCGACGATGCGCCGCAGGCCGTCGCTCGCGGTGCGCAGCGAGTCCTCGACCCACGCGCCCAGGCCCGCCGGCTCGAGCAGCCGGGCGCGGAGCCGCGCGATCTGGACGTGGCTGCGGTCCGAGTCGGCGGCGATGTGCCACTCGACGCTCGCGCCGCTTTCCAGCGTCGGCGTCGAGGTCACCAGGTAGTTCCCGCGCCGCCCAGTCAGAACGCCTTCCTCGCACACGGGCTCGCCCCTGCGGAAGGCCTGCAGCGCACCCGCCGACAGCGCCACCCGGAGCTGGGGCAGGCCGTGACACCACACCGTGCTGGCGCGCAGCTCCTCCGCCGGCTCGGGCCGGTCGCTCACCTTGGAGGTCAGCGAGAAGATCCCGAGCCGGGATTCCCGGTCCACGTCCACGCGCTTGTACGCGTCCACCAGGCAGCTCGATTGCTGGTAGAGCCGGATGGGCGCCCCGCTCGGCAGGACGTTGCGCAGGCCGTCCAGCAGCGAGAGGACGACGGTCTCGCGCCCGAGGTTCGTGAGCGAAGCCGTGCGCACCCAGCCCGTCGCGTCGCTCCCGGCCCAGCGGTAGCGAAACGCCAGCTGCGCCTCGCGGTCGATCTCCTCGAACACCAGCCGGTTCCCGATCGTGTTCTTGCTCAGCGATCGCTCGATGTGCGGGCCGGCATCGTTGCCGGTGGCGAACGGCTCCCACACGGCGCGCGGGCGCCCCGCCCGGTGCACTCGCACGAGCGTCACGGGACCGGTGTGGTGGTGCGCGTCGTGCAGCCGGTCCACGGTCTCGTACGGGAACAGCGCGCCGTCCGGGTCGCGCCGTCCGGCCGTGAGCCCTCCGGCCGACGAGATGAACATCCACAGGTCCGTGTCCGTGGGCAAGTTCATCAGGAACGGCGGCATCCGGTCGAAGGCGTGGATGCGGTGGTAGTCCTCGCCGTCCAGCACCACGAACTCGCCGCGCGGAACGAGGCGGCCACCTGCCGCGCCGATCGCCGCGTCCGCCGGGGCGTCGATCCCCGACGCGCGCAGTCCGCGCCTGGCCTTCGGTGACTGCCTGTGACTCGCGTCGCTCACGGCTGGCTCCATCGGGCGGCACCGCCGCCGGAACTCGTCAATTCAGGACCACCATTCGCCTGGCCTCGTTGATACCATCGGCGCGGAGCCGGTAGAGGTACACGCCGGGGGGAACGAGCTGGCCGGCATCGTTCCTGCGGTTCCACTCCACGACGTGCCCGCCGGCGAGCGCCATGCCGCTCGCCAGCGTGCGGATCCTGCGGCCCGCGAGGTCGTAGACGCCCAGCTCCGCGTTTCCCGCCCTGGGCAGCGTGTAGCGGATCGCGGTGCCGGCGGCGGCCGGGTTCGGCGCCGCGGACAGGAGCGTCGCCGGGACGGTCGCCGCCGGCGGTACGGCGAGCACGCCGCAGTTGCCCGACGGGCAGGCCGGGTTGAACGTGAAGGCGTCCATGATCGCCTCCTGGTTCAGGCCCGACGAGGGCGCCGCGAGCTGCCAGAGGTTCAGGTGCACGCGCGGCGCCTCGGGCCGCGGAATGTCCGCGCCGGTGTAGGTCCACGCCGCGATCGGCGTCGAGGTGGCCTCGGCGTCCGGCCCGCCGCGCCAGCTGCGATACTGGACGCTTCCGGGCAGCCAGCGGAACGCGTGGCTCGCGACCTCGGAGTCGGCGAACGCCGCGTCGAAGCGTTGCATGTTGACGTAGACCGCCGGCTGGCACACGAACTGCGCGTCGGCGTTGGCGGCGGAGCCCCAGCGACTGAACTCGACGTCGATCTCGTTGTACGGGTTCCACCACAGGTAGCCGCTGTCGTAGCAACTGCCGTACTCCCAGATGAACATGCCAAACACGGCGTTGCGGTCGAGCAGGTCGAGGCGCCCGCGCGTGGTGAAGATGTAGTCGCCGTAGCCGAGCGGCGTGTCGAGCGTGATCTCGCTGCTGTACCAGGTGCTACCCGACTTGTGGATGGTCAGGTGCAGTCGCCCGAGCGTGTCCACCCACGTGCCGTTGGCGGTGCCGTCGAAATAGCTCGGCCCCGGGCCGTAATAGCCGGTGCCCTTCACGCGCCACGTGCGGCCGCTGAAGGCGAGCGTGCGCGCGGTGGGGAAGTCGCTCCACTGCAGCGAATCGTGCGAGGGCGAAGCGAGGTAGCAGTTCGGCGCGTCGAACGCGACCTGCGGGGTCGGGTCCGTCGGGCCCTGCAGCACGCCGAGCACGAAGTGGATGGACGCGGTGCCGGCGGGTGCGCCGCCGCTCTGTACGCTGTAGACCTGCCACGAGCCGGTGGGCGTCGACGCCGTGGCGGCGTTGTGCGATTCGTACGAGATCAGCGCGCCGGCCGCGTTGCGCCACTCGATGTTGAGCAGCGCGGCCGAGCCGCCGGTGAGCGGCGCCGTGGGCGAGTTCCACACGATCACGGAGGTGAACCACTGCTGACCCGGCGTGCACGGCAGCGACTGCCAGAGGCCGGCGACGTTCCACGTCCCGTCGTTGGGACCGGTCACGAGCGCGGCGTCGGAGCCGTGCGCCGCGTTCGACGTGCGGGCCACGGTGCCGAACTGGGTCCAGCCGGTGAACAAGCTGGCGCCCGAGCCCGGGTGCTCGAAGCTGGGATTGGCGAGCATGCACTGCGCGGCCAGGCCGGCGACGGGGTACAGCCACAGCGTCGTCGCGAGGGCGGCGGCGAACAGCGTCTTCATGCCCGACATGAGGGACTCCCGGGGGCTCGCGGTCCAGGTCGCCGCGCGTTCACGATGGCGTGAGAGGGATATGGAGAGGCGGGCGAAACCCCGCAGGGCCTGCGCCCGCCCCCCAGAAACGAAACGGCTAGCCCGGATTATTCATGAGCCCGCGGCCTGCGAGCGCGATCTGCGCGTCATCCGCTGCGAAGCTCGACCGGCCGCTGTCCTCATCGTGTCTGCAACACGGTTCCGGCGCGGCCGGCCGATCTTCTTGCGTCTGACGCACATCTCGCACTC
>CAIXRL010000258.1 GCA_903921835.1 Candidatus Eiseniibacteriota bacterium
CGGCGGCGCCGGGGCCGCGCGCCGGCGTGGAGGCGTTCCTGCCGGGGGGCGAGTGGCGCGACGCGCGCGGCGGCACGGTGTACGTGCACGAGCGCCTGCGCTCGGAGATCGAGAAGCGGCGCCCGCACTGGGGCCGGCTGCCGGTGCCGTCGCCGGGAGAGCCCGAGCTCACCGCGCTCGCGGCGCACGGGCTCGAGCGCACGCTGTTCCTCGACCTGGAGACGTGCGGCCTCTCGTCGAGCCCGGTCTTTCTCGCGGGGACCATGCACTGGAACGGCGGGGACTTCGTGCTCCGGCAGTACTTCGCCCGCCACTACGGCGAGGAAGCTGCGCTGCTCGCGGCGGTGCACGAGCAGGCCCGCGGTTTCGACCTGCTCGTGACCTTCAACGGCAAGTCGTACGACGCGCCGTTCCTGCGCACCCGCGCGCTCACGCACGGCGTGCGGCTCGAGCTGCCAGGGCATCACCTGGACCTGTTGCATCTCTCGCGTCGCCGCTGGAAGGGGACGCTGCGGGACTGCAGGCTGCAGACGCTCGAGTACCACGTCTGCCGCCGCCGCCGCACGGGCGACGTGCCGGGCGCCCAGGTGCCGGGGATCTACCACGAGTACGTCCGGCGCGGCGATCCGTACGCGCTGGTGCCGGTATTCCACCACAACCTGCTCGATGTGGTGACCATGGCGGAAATCCTGCACGCGTTGTGCAAGCCGGAGCGGGCCGGCCCCTGAAGCTCTCCGGGCGCCGGGGATGCGTCCGGGCCGGCGAAGGCCCGCGGCGGTCGGGGCCCGCGAGGGGCTCTCGCGCGGGCCTGCCCCGAACGCGAGCCGCCCCGCGGTGCGTGCCGCTCCGCGCCCGAGCGGCCTCGCTCCGGCGTGGGAAGTTCGAGGGTTCAACCGCAGGCCCGCGCCGTCCCGCCAACCGTCTTCCTGCCATCTGTTCCGTTGACATCGTTCTGAGGGGCACGGGATACTTCCCGGCAGCAGTTCGTCAGTCCGTGGGTCATCCCGTCGAGTCTGGTACGCCAGTGACCGTCGCTACGCGCAGCAGCACCCATTCCGCCGGCTTCGTCGCTCGTCCGACTCGTCGCCTGAGTCGCCTCAGCAGCTGTGCCTGCTGAGGCGTTCGTTTTATTGACCCACCATCACAGACCCGATTCGGGAGGCGCTCGGAGACGTCATGGCTACCGGGGACAAGAGCATCACCTGCGTGGACTGCGGCGAGGAGTTTCTCTTCACCGTGGGTGAGCAGGCCTTCTTTCGCGAGCGCGGACTTCCCAACGAGCCGACACGCTGCAAGCGCTGCCGTGAGACCCGCAAGGCGCAGCGGGGCGAAGGCGGTGGTGGTGGCGGGTACGGTCATGGCGGCGGTGGCGGACACGGCGGCAGCGGCGGTGGTTACGGACACCGCGGCGGCGGTGGCGGCAAGACCATGTACCCTGCCATTTGCTCCGAGTGCGGCAGGGAGACGGAGGTTCCCTTCCAGCCGAGCTCCGGCCGGCCGGTGCTCTGCCGGGATTGCTTCCAGGCGGCGAAGGGCGGCGCGCCCGGTTCGCGCGGCGGCGGTGGCAGTGGCAGCGGCGCCCGTCCCGCGCGGGCGAGCCAGGGATCTGCCCCCACGGGTCCGAGCGAAGGGCGCACGGGCGGCGTGGTAAAGTGGTTCAATGATTCGAAGGGCTTCGGCTTCATCCAGGCGGATTCGGGTGAGGACGTGTTCGTGCACTTTTCGGCCATCGGAGGTGACGGGTTCAAGTCGCTCGCGGAAGGCGATCGCGTCGAGTTCGACGTGGTCCCGGGGCCGAAAGGCAAACAGGCCGCCAACCTCGTTCGCGCCTGAAGCGCGCGCAGGCGGTCGCTGATGGTTCCGCCGGGCCTCCGGGTCCGGGCCGTCCGGCCCGGACCGAACGCGGAGGCCCGGTCGTCATCCCCCGGGGAACGTTTCATGATGATCGAGACGGTCAAGGCGTTCACGGCGCTCAGCGAGGAGTTCGTCGAGCTCTTCATGAAGCATCATCCGGTCGCGGCCACCGAATCCGGCATCCACGACTACGATCACCTGCTGCCCGACGACTCGCCCGACGGTGTGCGCGAGCGGGCCGCGTGGCTGCGAGACCTCGAGCAGCGGCTGGTCGCGTCGGTGCCGTGGGGCGAGCTGCCGATCGAGGCGCGCGTGGACTTTGCGCTGCTGCGCTCCCGCATCGCGACGCTGCGCGCCGACCTCGAGGAGATCCACGTCCCCCAGCGCACGCCGACGCTGTTCCTGATGCGCGCGTTCCGCGGCGTGCACCTGCTGATGGCGCGCTCCTTCGCGCCGCTCGATGAGCGCAAGGAGGCAGTGGTCTCGCGGTTGATGGCGATCCCGGATTACTTCGAGGGCGCGTGCGAGAGCCTGGGCGCCGTGCCGCCGGAACTGCTCGACGCCGGGCTCGAGCTGGCCGTGCGTGGCCCCGGCTTCGTGGACGACGTGGTGCGCCGGCTGATGCGGCAGTTTCCCGGCGAGAGCGAGCGGCTGGAGCACGCGGGCAGCCGCGCACGCAGGGGTTTTCTGCGTATTCACGACCACATGGAGAAGCTGCGCGCGGAAGGCCGCGGGGCGGACGAGCCGTTCGCGATCGGGGAGCGCTGGGTGAACTACCGCCTCGATCGCGAGCACCTTGCGGGCATCACCGCCGCCGATCTCGAGGCGCTGGCGCGCGAGCGCATGGAGTGGGCGCGCGGCCGGCTCGAGGAGGAGGCACGGCGGGCCGACCCGCACCGTACGTGGCGCGAACTCGTCGTCGCCGGCCGCGAGCGCCGGCCCGAGGCGGGCTGGTTGCGCGAGGCATACGCCGCCGAGATCGATCGCGCGAAGCAGTTCGTGATCGAGCACCGGCTGGTGACTCTGCCCGAGGGCGAGCGGCTCGAGGTGCTCGAGACGCCGCTCTACTCGCGCGACTTCTCGCCGCAGGCCTGCTACCTGGGGCCGGCGCCGTTCGACACCCATGCGTCCGGGCTCTTCCAGTTCACGCCCGTGGATGCGCGCAGGGACAAGGAGACACAGGCGCGCCAGCTCGCGGGGCACTGCACGGCGGTGATCCCGATCGTGGCGGCTCGCGAAACGTATCCCGGCCTGCACGTGCTGCAGGCGCGCGCGGCCGGCGCCGGCACGCGCCTGCGCCGGATGGCGCGCAACGATGCGATGACCGGTGGCTGGGCGGCCTGCGCCGAGGAGTGGATGGCCGACGAGGGCTTCCTCACCTCCGACCCGTTCTCTCCGCTCTTCGCGCGCCTGGCGGCGCTGCGGCGTGCGACGCTGGCGCTCGTGGACTCGAGCCTGCACTGCGGACGGCTGACGCCGGCCAATGCGATCGCGCTGCTGGCCGGGGAGACGATGCTCGAGCCGGACGAGGCCGTGGCCGCGGTGCGCGAGTGCTGCGTCGCGCCGATGCGTTCCGCCGCGGCGCTCGTCGGCGCCACGGCGCTGGCCTCGCTGCGCGAGGAGGCGCGCGAGAGGCTCGGCGGTCGCTTCGATGCAGCGGCGTTCCACGGCGCGCTGTGCGATGGCGGCATCCTGCCGCCGACGCTCGTGCGCGAGGAGTTGTGGGAAAGGCTGGGCGCGTCCTGAAGCCCGCGGCCGCCTTCCTCGCGCTTGCGCTCGCCCTGTTCCTGGCCGGCGCCGCCGGCGCGGTTCAGCCCTCGACGAAGTATGCGGGCGAGCCCGGGTCGCTGGGGCTCGTGTTCGAGAGCGTGAGCTTCCCCTCGGTGCGCGACAAAGTGCTCATCAGCGCGTGGTGGTTCCCCGCCGCTTCACCCGGGCCCGTGCTGGTTCTCTGTCCACGGGGCCGCGGCAACATGGCGGACCTGCTCCCGAGCGTGCGCGAGTTCGCGCGCCGCGGGTTTGCCGTGCTGACGTTCGATCCGCGCGACTTCGGACCAGCGGGCGCCGGCGACGCGGACTCGCTGCACAATGTCATCTTCGCCACACGCTGGGTGGACGACGGCGAGGCCGCCGTGCGCTACGCGCGGACGCGGGCCGCGGGCCAGGCGGTGTTCGCGTGGGGGCAGGACCTGGGCGCCTCGCTGGCGGTGGCGATCGCGGGGCGCGCGCGCGGGGTGGCGGACGGACTTGCGATCGAGGGCGTCTTTCGCACCACGGAGGAGCAACTCAACTGGCTCGGACTGTCGCAGGATCCTGCGCTCCTCCGCCGGCACCTCGTGCTCGTGGACCAGCGCGACGAGCCGGTGTCGGCCGCTGGCCGGGCCTGCGTGCCCATGTTCGTGGTGCTCGCGGGCAAGGATGACGTGACGCCGCCGGAGACGACGGAGCTCGTGACGTCCGGGAGCCGCGTCGGCGCGACGCTGTGGCGGCTGCCGGATGCGGCGCACGATGGGCTCGAGCGCACACCGGGCTACTACGACCGGATTGCCGCGTGGGTCCGGATGCGCGCCCGCACCATTCGGGTGCGGCCGCACTGAGAGCCGGGGCGCGGGGCGGCGACGGCAAGCGAAACGGGGGCGGAACCGAACTGGTTCCGCCCCCGCTCCGCGTCCGGTTCGGGTCTCAGCGACGAGGCTTGAAGATCATTCCGAGGCCCTGCTCGAGTCCGTCGATCTGCATGCCCCTCAGCCCTTCTTCGCCGGGGAGCGCCGGCCGGGCCGCCGCAGATGTCAGCGACGCCGCGGTGGCGAGGTCCACGTGGCCGACGGTGGCGCCAAACTTGGCATTCACCGCGTCGATCATGGTGTTGGCGATGATCGCGTGCGCGAGATCGTTCGGATGTATGCCGTCGAGGCTGAACAGCCCGCCGGTCACGAACGCTCCGGTGTAGTGCGTCGAGCCAATGGTGTAGCCGCTCGCGGCGATGCCGCTGAGCAGGCCGTTCAGATCCACCTTCACCACCCAGGGCAGGGTTGCGACCGCGTCCACCGCCTGGTTCATCGCGGTGACGGCGATCTTGATCGTGTCCTGCTCGACCCCCGACAGTACGACTGCGTCCGGAAGCGGATGGCCGTTCCCCGGCGCGGCAGGGTTCAGGTAGTTGTACGAGCCAACCGGGAATCCCGTGCCCGTGGCCAGGAACGGTCCGGCCGTCAGCAGCACGAGGTCCCTTGCCGGGTCGAGGGCGACGCTATCCGGCCCGAGGAGCGGTACGACGGCTCCCGTGCTGAGGCTCACCGTGTAGGGTTTGAACGTGGTGCAGAACGGGATCGCGGTGACGTCCGGCACGTTGAAGATGGCCAGCCTGGCGTTGGGCGTCGCAGCGTGAATGGCGTCGATCTCCCCCGTGAGAATGGCCGCGTACGTGGCCGGAGGGAACAGATAGGTCAGCGAGCCCCGCGTGGCCGCCCCGAGCACTTCGTTCGCGCCGTACTCGAACGAGATGAACGTCGGGTTCTGGCGGAGCACCTGCTGGGCGATCGTCCCGCGATGGCGGCCCACCACGGAAAAGAACGCGTTGGCCGGGTAGTCCGTCGAATCCGCGAAGTCCAGTGCCAGCGCACCTGGAACCGCGAGGTTCTGGTAGTCGCCGGGCTGCCGGTAGTTGACCATGTTCCCGGGCGCGAGCCCTGAGTTGCTGATCACGAGCGGGGAGAGCGAGCGCAGCTGCATCAGCGGCGGGAGGCCATTGCCGTTCACGGCGTCGAAGGAGAACGCGCCGTTGCCGCTGTCCGGTCGCACGGTCCTGCCGACCTGCTGCGCGAACAGGGCCGGAAACGCGCGCACCTGGTGGCGGTTCACGAGGCCGCCCGATTGATAGCCGGCGGAGATGCTGGTGCCGACGGCGACGAAGCGCGTGAAGTCGGCCGAACCGCTGGTCAGCGCGGGCGCGGTGATGCCGCCGAGCTTCTGGCACGGACCCTGGCAGCCCGCGAGCGAGGCGGCGAGCAGCAGGACCGGGGCAAAACGAAGGTTGTTCCTCATGGTCGTCATGTCCTCCTGGATCACCAGTGGTAGCCGAGGTTCACGCCGGCCGCGTTGATGAATGATTTGTAGGTTCCGTTGAAGCCGTCACGGTTCCTGCCGTCGGTGCTACGGTCCTCGACGAACAGGGCCAGCTCGTACAGGTCGAGTGTCCACGCCTTCGCCTTGCCGAGCTTCAAGCCGAGTCCGGCGGTGGCGCCGTGGCGATTTGCATCCGGCAGCAAGGGCGTCACCGACTCGGTCGGGGCGGCGGCCTGGTCGAAGTAGTATCCGAAGCGGTACGTGAATTTCGGCAGCCGGTGCTCGGCGCCGACGTTCACGCGCCAGGAATCCTGATAGTCCTCGGTAATCGCCTGATCGAGCTCGGGATTGTTCGCAAAGGCCAGCGGCAACTTCTGGAACCACGACCACGAAGTCTTGTTGGCGTCCACTTCCCACGTCCAGTCGGGCTCCGGATTCCACGCGACGCCCAGCGACAGGATGGAGGGGAACCGCAGCTCCGACGCGACCGTCTGATTCGCCGGCAGCCCCTCCCGGACCACCGCGTCCAGCTGGGCGTTTCCGGTCGCGACATACGTGAACGTGGCCTCGCCGTTGGTCACGGCGACATGCGACTGGGCGCGGTAGTTGAGCGCCACCTTCCAGGCGGGATTCGGCGTCCACAACCCGCCTGCGTTCCAGGTGTAGCCCGGCTTGTACGAACTCTTCAGGATGACGTGTGCGACGTTCAGCTTGCCGCCGCCGCCGCCGGGCACGACCAGTTCATCCACCGAGTGCAGCTCGACCCCGGCGAACAGCGCGTCGTAGCCGACGCCAATGCTCCACTGGTCGTTGGGTGCGTACGAGAGGCTCAGGTTGCCGTTGATCGTGCGCACGTCGGCCTTGGTCACGCGCTCGCGGCCGGTGAACTGGTCGGGGTTCTTCCAGTCCACGCCGAGGCCGAACGGAGCGTTGATGCCGGCACCATACGCCCAGTTCTTCCACCGGTTCTCGAGATGATGGGTCCAGTAGAGGGTCGGCGGGAAGAAGTTGCCGGTGTTCATCCTTTCGGTGGCGCCGAAACCGGGATAGGGTTCGACCCCGGCAAAGCTGATGTTCGTCATGAGCCAGGTGTCGCCAAGGTAGATCTGGTGTCCGTCGAGGCGCACGATCGCAGCGGGGTTGTAGAACACCGCCGAGGCATCGTGCACCGACGCGGTGCCAGCTCCGGCCATGCCCATGGCCGAAGCGCCCTGCTCGAAAATTCCGTAGCCGGCGCCGAGTGCCGCGCACGGCAACAGGATGACCGCTGCGAGGGCGGCCGCGATCGCAGTTCGATGGAGGTTCATGTTGCCCTTTCCTGGGTGACGGACGCCGGGGGCTCCCGGCGTGAAGAACGCGCCCCGACGTCAGGCGCTGGTAGCGTAGAGCGATTCGATGAGGTAGTCGAACTTCTGCGTGACGATGCGGCGGCGCACCTTGAGCGTGGGCGTGAGTTCGCCCGCCTCCTGGCTCAGCTCCCGATCCAGGAGCGCGAACTTCTTGATGGACTCGAAATGCGCGAGGTCGGCGTTGAGTTTGTCGATCTGGTGCTGGATGCGGCCGAGCACCTCAGGGTGCCGCAGCAGTTCCTGCCGCGAGTGGTGCACCCAGCCGCGCTGCTGCGCCCGGGATTCGAGCAATGCGAAGTTGGGCACGATGAGGCAGACGCAGTAGGGCCGACGGTCCCCGAGCATGACTGCCTCGGAGATCCACCGGGAACGCTTGAGCCGGCCCTCGAGCGGTTGCGGCGCGACCTTCTTGCCTCCTGCCGTCACGAGCAGATCCTTGAGCCGGTCCGTAATCACGAGGTAGCCGTCCGGCCCGACGTGGCCGACGTCGCCGGTGTGGAACCAGCCGTCACGCAACGCCGCCCGCGAGGCCTCCTCGTCGTGCAAGTAGCCGCGCATGACGTGCGGTCCGCGGGTGAGAATCTCTCCCTCGTCCCCGATCGAGACCTCCACGCCGGGCAGCGGCGGACCCACCGAGCCGGGCTTCGCGCGCCCGGGAGGGTTGATGCAGATGACCGGCGATGTCTCGGTGAGGCCGTAGCCTTCGATCACCGGGATGCCGATCGCGAAGAAGAACTCCATGATCCTGGGCGCCAGCGGCGCGCCACCCGAGACGCACAGGCGCAGCCGCCCGCCGAAGCGCTCGCGCACCCTCGCGCCCACCAGCCGGTCGGCGATCCGCACCTGCAGCGCGAGGAGCGCGGAGGGCTCCCCGCCCGCGAAGCGCACACGCGCCGCGTGGATGCCCGCGCGCACGCCCCACGAGAACACGAGCCGCTGCGGAAGCGGCCGCGAGCGCATGCCGTCCATGATGCGCTCGTGCACCTTCTCGAAGAAGCGCGGCACGCCGATCAGCACGGTCGGGCGCACTTCCTGCGCATCCGCTGCAACGGTGTCGATGCTCTGCGCGTACGCGATGGTGACGCCCGCCTGCAGCATGCAGAACTGTCCCGCCATGCGCTCCAGGATGTGGCAGAGCGGCAGAAACGAAATGCAGGTGTGGTGCTTCTGCAGTTCCACCACCTGCAGCGAGGCGGCGACGTCGGCGCAGATGTTGGCGTGCGTGAGCATGGCGCCCTTGGGCTCGCCGGTCGTACCCGAGGTGTAGATGACCGTGGCGAGGTCCTCGGGCCGGACCGCGTCGGCGGCGCGACGGAATGCGCCTGGGTCGCTGGCGCGTTGCCTGGCGCCCTCCGCCTGAACGTCGGCGAACGAGCGCGCGCGGCCGCTCGCGGGCTGCGCGGGCTCCATCGCGACGATCACCTCGATCCGCGGCAGCGTTTCGGCGATCTGGATGATCTTGTCCAGCTGCGCCGGGGTCGAGACGATGACCACGCGCGCCCCGGCATGGTCGAGAACGTGCCGCACCTGCTGCGTGGTCAGCGTGGAGTAGATCGGCACCGTCACGGCGCCCAGGCCCAGCACGGCAAGGTCGCTCACCGCCCACTCGTAGCGGTTCTCCGACAGGAGCGCGACAGGGTCCCCGCGGCGCACGCCGAGCGACGCCAGTCCGAGCGCGAGGTTCTCGACGTCGGCCAGCGCCCGCCGGGCCGAGATCGCCTCCCAGCCAGCGGTGCTCCTGCGCATGAACTGCGCGGACTTGTCTCGCGCCTCGACGCTGTCGAGGAAGATGCCGATGAGCGTGCCGGGCATGGATCCTCCTGCCCCCTGGCCCGGACCATTCACGAGCC